>NZ_JAJFEB020000007.1:0-279362 GCF_020709765.2 Clostridium pacaense | reverse complement strand
TATAGATGTATTTTATTACAATCAAAAGAATGTTGGAAGTGTGCTTTTCAGCACACCCCAACATTCAGTATAGAACCAACTTTTTAAAGGTTCTGTTCACAGACTGGGAAACTCCGGGCACTTAACGGCTCCGGGGGCATCCGGGTTGAATTTGGACAGTAAGCCGGAGAGCCTCGTAAGGCAGTTGTCCAGTTCCTTCAGTTCCTGTTCTGAGAAACCCGACAGGCCTGCCACGGTACAGCTGAGCATGGCTTCCTTTAACTGGCTGACAATGGCGGCTCCGGTGGGGGTGATGTACAGATAGACCTGGCGTCTGTTCCTGGAATCATGCTCCCGTCTGACCAGGTCTTTTTCCTCCAGGTCATTGACCAGTTTGGTCAGCTGCTGCTTGGTGATTTCCAGCCGCGCAGCCAGCTCCGACATGGTGGGGGCGCTGCGGCCCGCCTGGTTTAACAGGATAAGGGCCTGGAAACCGACGGAGTTGGCTTTAATCTGGTTCTGCTGCTGATATTTGCTTTTCGCCAGATTAAAGAATGTGATGGTAAAATCCAGGAAATGTTCACCTACCGTCCTGTAATCCGGGGTATGGTCAGTCATGTTTATAAATACCTCCTCTGTCAGGGCGCGGATATCTGGTTGGAACCCTAGCTGGATCCACGCCTGTTCTCTGTACCCGTTGTACCATATTCCTGATTAAATGTCAATAAATATTAAAAGTAAATAAAGTTTTACAATAAAAGATTGACAAATATTGCTTTTCGTATTATCTTACAGATGGATGGCGGATGACACTGCAGTGCACGGAACTATGCTGCATGACCGGCAAAACAGTGCCGTCAGCCGTAATAGGCCGGTATCTAACCGGCGATACTATAGAAGAGTATGAAGAAGAAAAGGAGAACCTATATGGGTGTGAATGAAGACAATGGAAAGCGGGATATGAAGAACGGTCCAACCAAGAAACCGTTCATTTACTATTATTTCCTTGTCATCCTGATTGTCATGATACTGAACGCACTGGTATTCCCTATGATGGAGCATACCGTCGAGGTGCCGTACAGTGAGTTTATCACACAGCTGGATGCAGGCAATGTAAAAGATGTGTACATGAGCAGTGATGAGACGCAGATTCAGTTTTCCACCAAGGACCAGCAGTGGAATGTTGCTTCTTATAAGACAGGGCCCCTGCCGGGAGATAACCTGGCCCAGCGTCTGGAGACAGCCAAGAGTGAGGGGAAGGTGGACAATTACTCCAGGCAGATTCCCACCAAGGCGTCCCCGCTCCTCAGTTTCCTGATGTCATGGGTGGCCCCGATCCTGATGTTTGTAATCATCGGGCAGATTATGGGGCGTATGCTTTCCAAGCGTATGGGCGGCAACAACGCCATGACCTTTGGCAAATCCAATGCCAAGATTTATGCGGAGAATGAAACAGGAATCACGTTTGCGGATGTGGCGGGCGAGGAGGAGGCCAAGGATGCCTTAAAGGAAATCGTGGATTTCCTCCATAATCCCCAGAAGTATGCGGATATCGGCGCAAACCTTCCAAAGGGCGCCCTGCTGGTAGGCCCTCCGGGAACCGGTAAGACACTTCTTGCCAGGGCGGTGGCCGGAGAAGCCCATGTGCCGTTTTTCTCCATATCCGGTTCGGAATTTGTGGAAATGTTCGTGGGCATGGGCGCTGCCAAGGTCCGCGACCTCTTTAAGCAGGCCAATGATAAGGCGCCCTGTATTGTATTCATTGACGAGATTGATACCATCGGCAAGAAGCGTGACGGCGGCGGTATGAGCGGCAATGATGAGCGGGAACAGACCCTGAACCAGCTGCTGACCGAGATGGATGGATTTGACGGCAAGAAGGGGGTCGTGATCCTGGCCGCCACCAACCGCCCGGAATCACTGGACAAGGCACTCCTGCGTCCGGGCCGTTTTGACAGGCGTGTGCCGGTGGAACTTCCTGACCTGAAGGGAAGGGAGGCCATCCTAAGGGTACACGGACAGAATGTCAAGATGTCCGATGATGTGGACTACAGCGCCATTGCCAGGGCCACGGCAGGAGCCAGCGGCGCAGAACTGGCCAATATCATCAATGAGGCGGCGCTGCGGGCCGTACGCATGGGCCGCGGGGCAGTCGTCCAGGGTGATTTGGAAGAAAGCGTGGAAACCGTCATCGCCGGATATCAGAAGAAAAACGCGGTCATTTCCCAGGAAGAACGTAAAATCGTGGCATACCATGAGGTGGGGCATGCGCTGGTGGCTGCCTGCCAGACCCAGTCCGCACCCGTGCAGAAGATTACCATCATACCAAGGACCTCCGGCGCCCTGGGCTATACCATGCAGGTGGAGCAGGGAGAGCGGTATCTCATGAGCAAGGAGGAGGCGCTGAACAAGATTGCCACCTTCACTGGAGGACGTGCCGCGGAGGAACTGATTTTCCATTCCATCACAACGGGAGCGTCCAATGATATTGAGCAGGCCACCAGGATTGCCAGGGCCATGGTGACACGCTACGGCATGACCGATGAATTCGACATGGTTGCCATGGAGACAGTGACCAACCAGTATCTGGGCGGTGACACGTCCCTGGCCTGCGCGCCTGAGACAGCGAAACGCATTGACGAGCAGGTGGTGGGCATCGTGAAGGGGCAGCACGCCAAGGCCCTTGACATCCTCAGGGAAAATGAAGGAAAGCTGCATGAGATTGCCGCTTATCTTCTGGAGAAGGAGACCATTACAGGTGAGGAGTTCATGGAAATATTTAATAAGGAGCCGTCCGTCCATTGCAATTGACCTGGGGCTGTGCTATTCTGGAAGTATGGACAGGGTGGGGGCATGAATGCTTTCGCCCCTGTTGCATACAGACAGATGAAAGGCAGGAACAGGAATGGGAAAAATTTTGAACATGTTATATGCAGGGGATCTGCACCCCGCTGACTGTGTGATGCAGGATTCAGCGGATTACCAGGCCCTGTGCAGGGAATCCTTAAAGGAAGTGGAGTGCTTCACGGAGAAGCTGGACGCGGGAATGAAGGCGGAATTTGATACCCTGATGGAGCATTATCTGGAGCTTACTTATCTGGAAAAGACGGAGACGTTCAGTCATGGATTCCGTTTGGGCGCCGGGATTATGTGCGAGGTGTTCAGTGAAAATGGCCAGGCGCAGGCCTGAAATATAAGCGTAGCTTAAGAATATAAGGCGGGATTGGTGATAAATTAAACCAATCCCGCTTTATTGTGTATAAAATTGTTTTAAATAAATGGTTAATATTGACAATGATGGAAAAAGTGATATACTTAACTACGTATTTGTGTTACATTTTAACGGATAGGACATCGATGGAACGTCAGGGGCAATGGCAGCCAATACCTGACGTATTTTCGTCTGGATGTGCCTATATCCCAACTTCATGGAGGAGAGCATTATGAAATTACGTAAGTTAGTCAGCGTAGCAATGGCGGGTGTGATGACATTGTCATTGGCAGCCTGCGGCGGTTCCGGAACAGCAGATACGACCGCGGCGCCGGCAGCGTCCACAGAGGCGGCGGCAGACACCACTGCTGCAGAAGCAGGGGAGACAGAGGCCAAAGAGGCAGCGCCTGCAGGCGGTGTGGCAAAGGAAGATTTAAAGGTTGGTTTTGTATTCATCGGTGATGAGAATGAAGGCTATACGGCCGCACATTATAAGGGCGCCATGGAGATGAAGGATGCCCTTGGCCTGTCCGATGACCAGATTATCGTTAAATGGAATATCCCGGAGGATGAGACTGCTCAGGATGCGGCTATGGATCTGGCTGACCAGGGATGCCAGATTGTATTTGCCAACAGCTTTGGACATGAGTCCTATGTGATTGAGGCAGCTAAGGAGTATCCTGAGGTCCAGTTCTGCCATGCTACCGGTTTCCAGGCAGCATCCAGCGGACTGAGCAACATGCATAACTATTTCACGGCTATTTATGAAGCGCGTTACGTGTCTGGCGTGGTTGCCGGACTGAAGCTGAACCAGATGATAGAGGACGGGACCGTTGCAAAGGATGCCTGCAAGATTGGTTATGTGGGCGCTTATCCGTATGCTGAGGTTATCAGCGGATATACCTCCTTCTTCTTAGGCGTGCGCTCCGTATGCCCGGATGCCACCATGGAAGTTAAGTACACCAACAGCTGGGCCAGCTTTGACCTGGAAAAGGAAGCGGCAGACGCCCTGATTTCCGATGGCTGTGTGCTGATCAGCCAGCATGCCGATACAACCGGCGCCCCCACTGCATGTGAGGCAGCAGGCGTTCCATGTGTGGGCTACAACATTTCCATGATTGCAACGGCTCCTACCCAGGCCCTTACATCCTCCACAAACAACTGGGGTGCGTATGTGACCGAGGCCGTACAGCATGTTGTGGATGGAACCGAGATTCCGGTTGACTGGTGCAAGGGCTTCTCAGACGGCGCAGTGCTTATCACTGAACTGAACGAAGCAGCGGTTGCCCCGGGAACCAAGGAAAAGGTGGAAGAGGTTGAGGCCAAACTGGCAGCAGGCGAGCTTCATGTGTTCGATACCTCCACCTGGACCGTTAAGGGCGAGACACTGGATACATATAAGAAGGATGACGGCAATGAGTACATTTCCGACGGATATTTCCATGAGTCCGAATTTGCATCTGCGCCCGCATTCGACATACTGATTGACGGAATTAATACAATTGACAACTAATTTCCCGCAGGTACCAGGCTGGGTGAAGTTGTAAAAGCTGCAAAAGCGGAGCTATCTGACTGGCTCCGCTTTTTTCCACGGAGGCATTGGGGTGCATGGCGGGAATGGATTTTTAAACACGGACTGGTACAGCGCCCTGCCGCAAGCAAGATAAAAATAATATAAATGGAGGACTGCCGGGTGAGCGGAGAATACGCAATTGAACTGAAAAACATCACAAAACGATTCGGCAAGGTAACTGCCAATGACAAAGTATGCCTGTCTGTCAAGCGGGGGGAGATACTGTCCATCCTGGGTGAGAACGGAAGCGGGAAGACCACCCTCATGAACATGATATCGGGAATCTACTACCCGGATGAGGGGCAGATATATGTGAATGGAAAAGAGGTGGCCATCCGTTCGCCCAAGGATTCCTTTGCATTGGGAATCGGCATGATCCACCAGCATTTTAAACTGGTGGATGTCCTGACCGCGGCGGAAAACATCATCCTGGGCCTTTCGGGAAAAGAAATCCTGGACATGAAAAGCGTGGCGGCACGGATTAATGAACTGACGGGCAGATATGGCTTCGATCTGGACCCGGACCAGAAGATATACACCATGTCCGTATCCCAGAAGCAGACCGTGGAGATTGTCAAGCTCCTGTACCGCGGCGTGGACATCCTGATTCTGGACGAGCCCACGGCGGTCCTCACACCCCAGGAAACAGACCGTCTTTTCGCAGTCCTGCGCAACATGCGCGAGGCAGGCCATTCCATCATCATCATCACCCATAAACTCCATGAGGTGCTGGCGCTGTCAGACCGGGTTTCCGTGCTGCGCAAGGGCCAGTATATCGGGACCGTGCAGACAGCCGAGGCAACGGAGGAGTCCCTGACCGAAATGATGGTAGGCAAGAAGGTCAGCCTGAACATCGACCGCCCGGAGCCTGTCAATCCCCAGAAACGCCTGGAGGTACAGGGGGTCACCTGTTTGAATAAGGAAGGTGTCAGGACTTTGGACAACGCCACCTTTACCGCATACAGCGGAGAGATACTGGGGGTGGCCGGAATCGCGGGAAGCGGACAGAAGGAGCTTTTGGAATCCATTGCAGGCTTACAGCCCATGGAGTCGGGAACCATTACATATTATCCGCCTGAGGGCGGGGAGAAGAACCTGGCAGGCATGGCTGCTTCCGCCATCAGCAGGCTGGGCGTGAAGCTTTCCTTTGTGCCTGAGGACAGGCTGGGCATGGGACTGGTGGGTTCCATGGACATGACGGACAACATGATGCTCAGGGGCTACCGGAACGGCCGTCCTTTCTTTGCGGACAGGAAGACGCCCAGAAGCCTGGCGGAGCATATCATCGAGGAGCTGGAGGTGGTGACCCCGGGCGTCACCACGCCGGTGCGCAAGCTGTCCGGCGGAAATGTGCAGAAGGTCCTGGTGGGACGTGAGATTTCCTCCAATCCCAAGGTGCTTATGGTTGCCTACCCTGTGCGGGGGCTGGACATCAATTCATCCTATACCATCTACCATCTGCTCAATGAACAGAAGCAGCAGGGGGCGGCGGTCATCTGTGTGGGAGAGGACCTGGATGTGCTTCTGGAACTGTGCGACCGTATCCTGGTGCTGTGCGGCGGCCGGATAAGCGGTATCGTGGACGGCAGGACAGCCACCAAAGAGGGCGTGGGCCTGATGATGACAAAAGTAGGAGGTGACCAGAGTGAGTAAGGAAATGACAGCGATATCAGTAAAGGAACCTCTGATGCATATATCCAAACGTGACGGCATAGAGCCGTACAAGGCGTGGCTTATCAGGCTGGCGGCGGTACTCATATCCCTGATTGTCTGTGCAGGCGTTATCTTCGCGCTTACTGGCCTGAATCCCATTGAAGTGTACAAAGGGGTGTTTGACGGAGCGGTGGGAACCAAACGGCGTGTCTGGATGACCATACGGGACACCCTGGTCCTGTTGTGCATTGCAATCGGCATTACCCCGGCATTTAAGATGCGGTTCTGGAATATCGGCGCCGAGGGGCAGGTCCTGATCGGGGGCGTCACATCGGCGGCCATGATGATTTATCTGGGTAATTCCCTTCCGCCAATCCTGCTGTTCCCGCTGATGCTGGCGGGAAGCGCCCTGTCCGCCATGGTCTGGGCTGCAATCCCGGCATTTTTCAAGGCATACTGGAATACCAATGAGACACTATTTACACTGATGATGAATTATGTGGCAATGCAGGTCATCACATACTGCATTATCTTCTGGGAGAACCCAAAGGGGTCCAACTCGGTGGGCACCATCAACTCCGCTACAAAAGGCGGCTGGCTTCCCAAGCTTTTTGGGCTGGACTACGGGTGGAACCTGGTAATCGTCCTGGCTCTGACCCTGGCCATGTTCATTTACCTGAAATACAGCAAGCAGGGGTATGAGATTGCTGTGGTGGGTGAGAGTGAGAACACGGCCAGGTACGCGGGTATCAATGTGAAGAAGGTAATCCTTCGCACCATGGCCCTGTCCGGGGCTATCTGCGGCATTGCCGGTTTTATCATTGTAAGCGGCGCAAGCCACACCATATCCACCAGCACGGCGGGAGGACGGGGATTTACGGCAATCATAGTGTCATGGCTCAGCAAGTTCAATGCATTTGCCATGGTCCTGGTATCCTTTTTCCTGGTATTCATGCAGAAGGGCGCGGGGCAGATCGCGTCACAGTTCAACCTGAATGAAAATGCCTCTGATGTCATAACGGGAATCATCCTGTTCTTTATCCTGGGCTGTGAGTTTTTCATCAATTACAAAGTAGCGGTGCGCAGCAGGCGCAAAGACACACAGGCTTAGGAGGGAGGACAAGGATATGGGATTTTTAGTTATATTCATTCAGAAGGCCATTGGGCAGGGCATAGGGATTCTGTACGGCGCCCTGGGCGAGATCATGACGGAGAAGTCCGGCAACCTGAACCTGGGTATTCCCGGGATGATGTACATGGGCGGGATTGCAGGACTGATTGGTGCATTTTTATATGAAAATTCAGCGGGGACACCCAACGGCTTTGTGGGGATGCTGATTTCCTTCCTGTGCGCATTCGCATGCGCGGCCCTGGGCGGTCTGGTGTACAGTGTGCTGACCATTACGCTGCGGGCCAACCAGAATGTCACGGGTCTGGCCCTGACCACCTTTGGCGTGGGCTTCGGCAACTTCTTCGGCGGCTCCCTTGCAAAGCTGGCAGGCGGCGTGGGACAGATTTCCGTGGCGGTTACGGGCGCGGCTTACAAGACGCCGGTTCCTGGGCTTTCTAAGCTGGGAGTGGTGGGGCAGGTATTGTTTTCCTATGGATTCCTTACCTATCTGGCGGTCCTCCTGGCAATTGTACTGGCTTTCTTCCTGGGTAAGACCAGGAAGGGGCTGAACCTGAGGGCTGTGGGCGAGAGTCCGGCAACCGCGGATGCAGCGGGCATTAACGTGACTGCGTACAAGTACCTGGCCACCTGTGTGGGCGGCGGTATAAGCGGACTTGGGGGACTGTACTTTGTGATGGAGTATTCCGGCGGGACCTGGACCAATAACGGATTTGGCGACAGGGGCTGGCTGGCCATCGCACTTGTCATCTTCGCACTGTGGAAGCCGGTCAATGCAATCTGGGGTTCCATATTGTTCGGCGGCCTGTATATCCTTTATCTCTATATCCCGGGACTGGACAGGGGGGCCCAGGAGATTTTCAAGGCCCTGCCATATGTTGTGACCATTGTGGTGCTGGTGATTACCAGCTTGAGGAAGAAGAGGGAGTATCAGCCGCCTGAGAGCCTGGGACTGGCTTATTTCAGGGAGGAGAGGTAGGTTACGTCGAATGGACGCGGACGGGAGAGGGATTTTGTCCGTGGGAGGATTGGGATGGCGCTGCGGCCGTATGCTGCAGCGCCATTCGGCTCTTTTAAACTGCCAGGGGTGGGCGTCCGCTGTCGCTTCAGAAAAGGGAGCGCGGTGGTGCTGGTTTCTGGCAAAGAATGGCATGGGAGTTTTTGGGATGGCTTGACAAGGGGGATTATGCTGTTATGATTAGAAGCGGATGATTCCATAAGGATTTTGGACTATGGCCGGGTGTGGGCCGGAGAAAGGGGATGTGGGATGAAGTTATTGTTTCGGCAGAGGTTTTTCTCGTGGTTTGACAGTTACGATGTTTTTGATGAGGACGGCAGGACGGTTTATACGGTCCAGGGGAAATTGGCCTGGGGACACAGGCTGGAGATATATGACGCGCAGGGAAGGCATCTGGGTACTGTTAAGCAGGAGGTGCTTACTTTCTTGCCAAGGTTCCGGCTGTATGTGGGTGAACGGCTGGTGGGGGAGGTTTGGAAGGAATTCACGTTTTTCAGGCCGTCTTTTAAGATGGATGTCAGGGGATGGCATATTGCCGGGGATATCCTGGAATGGGATTATTACATAGAGGATGCCATGGGGAGACGGGTAGCGGGGCTGTCCAAGCAGCTGTTTAAGCTGACTGATACATATGTGCTTGAGATTGGGAACCCGGAAGACGCATTGTATGTGCTTATGGCGGCCCTGGCAATCGATGCTGCAAAATGTTCATCGGATAATTGACAGTGAGGCGGATGATTATGGAAATGAAAAATGAGATTTACCGTTATATGAAGGAGCTGGTTGCAATCCCCAGTATTTCCAACAGCAGGGAGGAACAGGCGGCAGGGGATTACATAAGGGAGGAACTGGGGCGGCAGCCGTATTTTAAGGCGCATCCTGAACTTACGGGAATGTATGGGCTGGAGGGGGATATCCTGTCCCGGGGGACCCCTTATGGGCTGGTGAAGGGGAGCACTTCAAGGACAGTTATCCTTACCGGGCATTATGATGTGGTGGATACTGAGGAGTATGGGGATTTCCGGCCCTATGCGTATGATGTGGAGGCGTGGAAGCTGGCGCAGGGAAAGGAACTGGAGGACCTGATGTCAATGCTGCCTGAGGAGGCCAGGGCGGATTTTGAGACAGGGGAATGGCTGTTCGGGCGGGGTGTCAACGACATGAAGGGGGGACTTGCGGTGGGCATGGCCCTGATGGACTGGTATGGGCAATTGATGCTGGAACATCCGGAACTGCCGGGCTGCCTTCTGTTTGCCGCGGTGGCGGATGAGGAGGCTTATTCAGCCGGTATGAGGGGGTCCATTCCGTTTTTTACGGGGCTGCAGGAACAGTTTGGCCTGGAGTATGGATGCCTGGTGGATCTGGAGCCCAGTTTTAATGAGGATGGCAGGCAGCAGATCTATATCGGGTCTGTGGGGAAGACCATGCCCGCGGTGCTGGTCCAGGGCGTGAAGGCGCATGTGGTGGATTGTTTCCGTGGATTGAACGCAATCGGGGTCCTGGCGGAAATGTTCATGCGCACGGAGCTGGCCCCTGAGTTTTCAGAACGATGGGAAGGGGAACCGTGTCCGCCGCCCACCTGGTTTAACCTGAGGGACCGCAAGGAAGGGTATGATGTGTCGGTGCCCCACCGGGCAGCGGGCTATATGAGCATGCTGGGGTTTGGGAAGACGGCGGATTCTGTCATGGGACGGCTTAAGGAGATTGGGCGGGAGGCATTTTCCTCTTATATGGAACGGATGGAGGCCCGGGAGGCAGCGGTCCGGTCCGGCGCAGCCCTGCCGGATGTGGATCTGTCCCGCTGTGTCATGGAGTACGGGGAACTGGTAAGGCTGTGCCGGGAGCGGCATGGGGAGGAGGCGGGAAAATGGTTCAGGGCGCTGTATGAGGATGCGGGGGAACGTATCCGCCTGGGCCAGTGGAACTATCCTCGGGCGACCTTGGAAATCATGGATGCAGCCCTGACCTATTCAGGGATTACGGCGCCTGTCATGGTGATTGCATTTGCACCGCCGTATTATCCGGCTTTTCACAGTGACCGCCTGCCGGGAAGGACAGGACAGGGAAGCGCGCTCTATGAAATGCTTCAAAAAGCATCGGGGGAGACCTGCGGTATCCGGCTGGGAAAACGCAATTACTGTTGTGGTATCTCGGATTTAAGTTACTGCGCAGGGCCGGATATGGAGGAGCTTAAGGCTTATGCGGCCAATGCCCCTCTGTGGGGGAAGCTGTATGGAATGAACCTGGACGCCATGTCCGTTTTCCAGGTTCCGGCCCTTCTGTTCGGCCCCGTGGGCAGGGATGCGCATCAGATGTCGGAGCGTGTCAATGCAAGGAGCCTGCTGGAAGAAGTTCCAGCAATCCTACAGCATTTTATCGAACAAATGTTTGCAAATGATGGTGGAATGTGATATACTTACGCCATACACTTTGGGGTGAGTTTTAAGTAAAGATTACTGATAAGAGACAAGGAGCATTTTGAATGGCAAAGCAGTACATTAAAATCCGCGGGGCCAATGAGCATAATCTGAAGAATATATCCGTGGATATACCGAGAAACGAGCTGGTGGTGCTGACCGGACTGTCCGGGTCCGGCAAGTCATCACTGGCTTTTGACACCATCTATGCGGAAGGGCAGAGGCGTTATATGGAGTCCCTGTCTTCCTATGCCCGCCAGTTCCTGGGACAGATGGAGAAGCCGGATGTGGAGAGCATAGAAGGGCTGTCGCCGGCCATTTCCATAGACCAGAAGTCCACGAACCGGAACCCGCGTTCCACGGTGGGTACCGTGACCGAGATTTATGATTATATGAGGCTTCTGTATGCCAGGGTGGGTATTCCACACTGTCCCAAGTGCGGCAAGGAGATACACAAGCAGTCCATTGACCAGATGGTGGACCATATCATGCAGATGCCGGAACGTACCAAGATTCAGCTTCTGGCTCCTGTTGTCAGGGGGCGTAAGGGCGAGCATGTGAAGGTTCTGGACCAGGCGCGCAAGAGCGGTTATGTGAGGGTGCGCATTGATGGGAACCTTTATGAGCTTTCGGAAGATATCAGGCTGGATAAGAATATCAAGCATAACATAGAAGTGGTAGTGGACCGTCTGATCGTGAAGGAAGGCATTGAAAAGCGTCTTACGGATTCCATTGAGACCGTGATGGCCCTCAGCGGCGGGCTTATGACCGTGGATGTGACGGACGGGGAACCGGTGAACTTCAGCCAGAGCTTTTCCTGCCCGGACTGCGGCATCAGCGTGGATGAGGTGGAGCCCAGAAGCTTTTCCTTTAACAACCCCTTCGGCGCGTGTCCGGAGTGTTTCGGACTTGGATATAAGATGGAGTTTGACGAGGACCTGATGATTCCCGACAAGTCCCTTTCCATTGATGACGGCGCCATTGTGGTGCTGGGATGGCAGTCCTGTACGGACAAGGGAAGCTTTACAAGGGCAATCCTCGAGGCGCTTTCCAAGGAATATAAGTTCCGTCTGGACACTCCTTTCCAGGACTATCCAAAGGAAATCCAGGACGTGATCCTGTACGGTACGGGGGGGAAGGAAGTCAAGGTACGCTATAAGAGCCAGAGGGGCGAGGGCGTGTATGACGTGGCTTTTGAGGGCCTGGTTGAGAATGTGAACCGGCGTTATAAGGAGACATTTTCCGAGGCATCCAAGGCAGAGTACGAAACCTATATGCGGATTACCCCCTGTCCTGCGTGTAAGGGGCAGAGGCTTAAGAAGGAGTCACTGGCAGTTACGGTGGGGGATATGAATATCTTCCAGGCCACCAATATGTCCATTGTGAAGTTCAAGGATTTCCTGGATGGACTGAAGCTTAGCAATATGCAGCTGGCCATTGGGGCGTCCATCCTCAAGGAGATACGGGCCAGGATTTGTTTCCTTATTGACGTGGGGCTGGATTATCTGTCCCTTTCCAGGGCAACCGGAACCCTGTCAGGCGGGGAGGCACAGCGGATCCGTCTGGCGACCCAGATCGGTTCGGGCCTGGTGGGCGTTGCCTATATCTTGGACGAGCCAAGCATCGGCCTTCATCAGAGGGATAATGACAAGCTTTTAAAGACCCTGATCCATCTGCGGGACCTGGGCAACAGCGTGCTGGTGGTGGAACACGACGAGGATACCATGCTGGCAGCGGACTGTATCGTGGACATCGGTCCCGGGGCAGGCGAACATGGCGGACAGGTAATTGCCATGGGTACGGCCCAGGAAATCATGGATAACCAGGATTCTGTGACAGGGGCGTATTTAAGCGGCAGGCTTAGGATACCTGTGCCGGCTGAGCGCAGGAAGCCCACGGGCTGGATTACGGTACGGGGGGCTGCTGAGAATAACCTGAAGAACATCAATGTGGATTTCCCACTGGGCGTCATGACCTGTGTCACAGGCGTATCCGGTTCCGGCAAGAGTTCACTGGTCAATGAAATCCTGTACAAATCCCTGGCCAGGAAACTGAACCGTGCAAGGACCATACCCGGCAGGCACAAGGGAATAGACGGCACGGAACAGCTGGATAAGATCATTGCCATAGACCAGTCCCCCATCGGACGTACGCCAAGGTCTAATCCGGCCACCTATACAGGCGTGTTTGATTTAATCCGTGATCTGTTCGCATCCACGGTGGATGCAAAGGCAAAGGGATATACCAAGGGACGGTTTAGCTTTAACGTCAAGGGCGGGAGGTGCGAGACCTGCAGCGGCGACGGAATCATCAAGATTGAGATGCATTTCCTTCCGGATGTATATGTGCCATGTGAGGTCTGCGGCGGCAAACGGTATAACCGTGAGACATTGGATGTGAAGTACAAGGGCAAGAGTATTTATGACGTGCTGGATATGACGGTGGAGGAGGCGCTTAAGTTCTTTGAGAATGTCCCCTCTGTCACCAGGAAGATACAGACCCTGTATGATGTGGGCCTGGGTTACATCAGGCTGGGACAGCCTTCCACGGAGCTGTCAGGCGGCGAGGCCCAGCGTATCAAGCTGGCAACCGAACTGTCCAAGCGCGGCACGGGCAAGACCATCTATATCCTGGACGAGCCTACCACGGGGCTGCATTTTGCAGACGTGCACAAGCTGATTGATATCCTCCGCAGGCTGTCTGACGGCGGTAATACGGTGGTGGTCATTGAGCATAATCTGGATGTGATTAAGACGGCTGATTATATCATTGACATCGGACCCGAAGGCGGTGACAAGGGCGGTACCGTGATTGCCAAGGGAACGCCGGAGGACGTGGCCGCGAATCCTGTTTCCTATACCGGAATCTATATTAAGAAATACCTGGACATGGACAGGCAGCATGAGGCAGGGATGGATTCATAGACAGGATGATGGCGCGGGCTTGGGCGGATTGGAGTTGAAGCCGGAAAACCCACATGGAAAATGGGGTTAGAAAAAAGTCTGAGAAAATTGTCGAAATTACTTGCTATTTGCGGCAGGGTGCCGTATAATATATTCATACGAAAGATAAAAAAGAGATTGTACTATTTTGTACAATCTCTTTCAATTTATGCGGATATAAATATTTTCTGATAAATTGGGTCATGGTATAGGGAGAGGTAGTTTGGATTTTAGGTTTTGGCGGGAATATCCAGAAAAGACATGACATGGAGGAAGAAATCTCATGGATAGAGAGATGATTATCGTTTTGGACTTTGGCGGTCAGTATAATCAGCTGATTGCGCGCCGCGTCCGCGAGTGCAATGTATACTGTGAAGTCCATCCTTACAATATGAGCCTGGACAGGATTAAGGAGATGAATCCCAAGGGAATCATTTTCACAGGTGGACCGGATGTGGTATTTGAAGACGGCGCTCCGCGCTGTTCCAGGGAGATATTTGAACTGGGGATACCGGTTCTTGGAATCTGTTATGGAGCCCAGCTGATGAGTTATCTGCTGGAGGGCGTTGTCAAGAAGGCGGTTGTCAGCGAGTATGGACACACGGAGGTGGATGTGGATACATCCAGCAAGCTGTTTGAGGGAGTATCGCCCAAGACCGTGTGCTGGATGAGCCATGGGGTCTATATCGCCCAGGTGCCTGCCGGATTCAGAATTACAGCCCATACGGAATCATGCCCGGTTGCAGGTATGGAGTGTGCGGAAAGGAATTTCTATGGGGTTCAGTTCCATCCTGAGGTAGTCCACACAAAAGAAGGAACCAGGATGCTGTCCAACTTTGTCTACAATGTCTGCGGTTGTTCCGGGGACTGGAAGATGGATTCATTCGTAGATACCACAATTAAGGCGCTGAGGGAGAAGATTGGAGACGGGAAGGTGCTGTGCGCGCTTTCCGGCGGAGTGGATTCCTCGGTTGCTGCGGTCATGCTGTCCAAGGCAATCGGTAAGCAGCTGACCTGTGTGTTCGTTGACCATGGCCTTTTAAGGAAGAATGAGGGGGACGAGGTAGAAGCCGTATTCGGCCCCGAAGGACAGTATGATTTGAACTTTATCCGTGTGAATGCCCAGGAGAGGTTCTATGCAAGGCTGAAGGGCGTGGAAGAGCCTGAGGCAAAGCGCAAGATCATAGGCGAGGAATTCATCCGTGTATTCGAAGAAGAGGCAAAGAAGATTGGCGCGGTGGATTATCTGGTTCAGGGAACCATCTACCCGGATGTGATTGAGTCAGGCCTCGGCAAGTCCGCTGTCATCAAATCCCACCACAATGTGGGCGGGCTTCCTGAGCACGTTGACTTTAAGGAACTGGTGGAGCCTCTCCGTCTGCTGTTTAAGGATGAGGTGCGTAAGGCTGGTTTGGAACTGGGGATTCCGGAATATCTGGTATTCAGGCAGCCATTCCCGGGTCCGGGCCTTGGCGTCAGGATCATCGGCGAGGTAACGGCTGATAAGGTAAGGATTGTACAGGATGCGGATGCGATTTACAGGGAAGAGATTGCAAAGGCCGGGGTGGATAAGGACCTGGGGCAGTACTTTGCAGCCATTACCAATATGCGCTCCGTGGGATGCATGGGTGATGAGAGGACGTATGATTATGCGGTTGCACTGAGGGCCGTGCTTACATCTGATTTCATGACCGCGGAGGCTGCGCAGATTCCTTGGGAGGTACTGGGGAAGGTGACCAGTAGGATTGTGAATGAGGTGAAGGGGGTTAACCGGGTGCTGTATGATTGCACGGGGAAGCCGCCGGCTACGATTGAGTTTGAATAGTAGTGTTCCCATCGCACCGGTTCCGTGTCTGTTGTCCAACCGAAAATAGAATAAAGTAATACACTGGCAGAGCCGACAGGATTTAAGATCCTGCCGGCTCTGTTTCTGTATCTGTCCCTATTCTATCCAATTATACTAAGGGCGAAAAAGGGAAGAAAAAATCTGAAACAAGTCAAAAACAACGTATTTTCAAGGTTTTATGAGTATTACAGTTAGATTCTGTATCCGTATCTAAGGTCAAATCTGCTGATGAAAACAGGAACTGAAACAGAAAAAAAACCAGAATCAGACACATCTAAACGTCTAAAATGCTGAAATAAAAAAGTCTATTTTAATCTGGACAAAAGGGTGATTTTCAATCGCACTTGAACAAGTAGACAGGGAGCCGGGAAGCCGCTTAAATGGCGAGACTTTCCGGCTCTTTGTGTGTGGTGTGATACCTGTTTGATACCTAAATAAACAATTTTAGTGTCATTCTATGATACCGCCTGTTTCGGTTTCTGTGAAAAAATAGGAAATATGATAAAACGAAATGCATCACGACCATCATCTTGTTGCTATTGCCATAAGCATATCTTAAGTTTGGACCCACTTGCGTATTACTAACTTGCGTAATAATTCTACTACTTTTGAGACAATAACTCTCCAACTCCAAAACCATCTTCATCAAAATTACAAGTAAGTATAAATTTTGAATCCATGGGAAACCTCCTGTCTGTTAATAAGACAAGTATGGTACAGACAGGAGGAAAAATGAAGCAGAACGGCATTTTGCTTTTTCCCTTTCATATAATTCTTCCAGAGAAACACGGCGATGATTGTAGTAAAGCGCTATGAACTGCATTTCGTGGTCACATTGTGGACATTTGAGTGGGTCATAGCCAAAAGACAGAAGGATGTCTTCGCGCCATTTCGTATAAGCCTTCATCAGACGGTGCTTGGATTTGGGGGACAGTTTTCCAAAGGGTTTTATCTTTTTCACGGTGCCTTGCATAGAGACCATAGTAACGTGTCATTTTAAAGTTTTTTTCGGGTATGTGCTGGATCAGAAGCTTTATAAAATCGATGGCAGGAAGTGTCATTTTTACAAAGGCATTATCTTCGTGACGGTTATAGTGAAACGTGACGTTGCTGCCATCATAGGAATCAATACGTTTTAGGGCAATGACGGGGCGTCCGAGATAACGGCTGATATATCTGATGACCGCATCCGAATCACATAGATTAGGTTTGGCATAAACATAAAACCCATTGATATCCTTACGGTAGATAAGAGCTTTTGTTTTTTTGAAAGAAGGTCCAATGCGTGATTCGAGAAGGTTGAGAAGTGCTGTCTGAAAGGACTTTCTTAAGAGGGTATAGTTAAAATGTTTGATGACACGCCAGAAGCCGTCATTAGAGAAACCGCCTTCGGTAATAAGGCAATGGATATGTGGATTCCATTGCAGGGGTCTCCCAAATGTATGAAGGACGCAGACAATGCCGGGAACAAAGTTTTTAGATTTGTTGAGGTTATGGAACATACGCAGAACAACACTGCGGACAGCCTGGAAAAGGCAGTCAAGGAGAGAACGGTCTTCCAGAAAGAAGTGCCGTAATTCTTCATCAATGGTAAAGACACAATGACGGTGAGTGCAGCGTATGAGTTTAAAAGCCATTTGAGTGGAACGTTCCTGGCAGTATTTAACGCCGCAGGTGGGGCAGAACCGGCTTTTGCAGCGAAAAGGAACGAACGTTAAGTTGCCGCAGTGCGGGCAGGCATACATGGCGCCGCCAAAAGAAGGGTCACCACAATGAATCATCTTAGAGATATTTTCCATTTCAACATCTCTGGGATGAAGTGAATATTGAATGATTTCGTAATTGTCTTTAAAAATCTCTTGTAAAATGTTCATGGGATAATTATGAATCAGATAGAAAGAAAAAGCAAGCCCACCCCTCAAGATTGAGGGGCAGGGGAGTTGAAGTGCCGAAGACACTTTTTCATATAATATAATAGGATAGTTGCCAAATGGAGATCATCCGATGGAAAAAGCCCGCAAAATGCGGGCAAAGCAAACAGACGATGGTTAAAAGTGGTCAATATAAAAACCTTATTCAAATTCATCGTCATACAGATTATCATCCTCTGTAAGGAATCCATGCATATCAAGCAGGTCAGAATCAGATATATTCCTGACCAGTAATGATGAGTACTGTCAGCCACAAAATGTCATCAAAAAAATAGACAAATAAACCAACATATTTTTGTGAAAATTCTATAATAAATATGCATCAAACATAAAAGTATTGACAAATGTGCTGTTGCTAAATATAATAAAGACATAGGACGTTCTACATATTTTGAGGAGGGAATAATGAATCAGACAAGAATGACCATACAAGGGGATAAATTTCTTATTAATGGGGAATTGACCTACAGTGAGATTGATGAATGCCCATACCGTGGCCTTCTCATGAATGCCAGATTCATCCAGGGTATTTACGATGACAGGACGGGACGGGAGCGCTATAACCGGTTTGGGAAAATATTTGACCCTGATGTTAATACGGATGAATTGATTCAAAGCCTGGTGGAATGGTATAAGGCTGGACTTAGAGCGTTTACAGTGGGAGTTCAGGGCGGAGGGCCCTGTTATACGATTCCTCTTGAGTCCATTGATAATAATCCATATGGCCATGATGGAAACCACTTGGATGAGGCATATCTGAAGCGTCTGTCAAGACTGATTGATGCAGCGGACAGGGTGGGGATGGTTGTTATAGTAAGCCTGTTTTACGGTGTACAGAGCCGGTACCTGACGGATGATGACGCAGTCGAACTGGCAACAGCTAACATATGCAGATGGCTGAAGGAAAAAGGATATACGAATGTAATCATTGAGATTGCCAATGAGCATAACATAAAGGCTTATGGGTGCCACAAGGTCCTGAGTCAGGAAAATGGTATACTCAGACTGATGGATATTGCAAGAAAGGAATCCGGGGGTCTTCCTGTAGGTTGCAGCGGTACCGGAGGATATTATTCGGAACGGATTGCCCAGGCATCAGATGTCATTCTGATACATGGAAATGCACAATCCAGGAATCTGCTTTATAATCTGATAAAAAAGGCAAAGTTAGTAAAACCGGCAAGGCCTATTGTGGTAAATGAAGATTCGCAGGCACTCAGTCAGATGAAGGTTACATTCCAAAACAGGGTATCCTGGGGTTACTACAATAACATGACAAAGCAGGAACCGCCCACTGACTGGGGAATCACAAAGGGAGAAGATGCATTCTTTGCCATGCGCATGGAAGAATATCTGACAGGTAAGGAAAGTGGGATTCCGTTTGAAGAACAGTTTTACCTTCAGGGCCTGGAACCGGGGATGGCATTCGAAGGAAAGCGGTTTATACGTCTGGCAAGCCTGTATCCGGAACAGATTGATTATGTGAATTTCTATAGGAATGGACAGCTATATGAACAAGCTTATGATGACCCGTTCCTAATTAATTACATAGAGAACTGGTGGCAGGGACCGGTGACCGGGATTGTCTCAGGAGAAGAGTGGAAGGCAGTAGTATATCTTCGTGACGGAAAATCCATAGAGAAGACCGTTATTATAGAATAAACTGTTTCATTATGTATGAAGTATTTTCCAATCCTGCAGATTTATGATATATTAAGTATTAAATGACAGTGAAAGGTCGGTAAAATCAGATGGCAGGTAATGGCAGGAAAAAGTTGGAGACGATTGGTCAGCAGACAATCGTAGATCAGATTATAAATACACTTACGGAATCCATCATAAGAGGAGATTATAAATCAGGTTCAAAGCTCCCAAGTGAATTTGAACTTATGGAGGAAATGCAGGTCAGCAGAAACTCTTTACGGGAGGCTATGAAGATTTTGGCTACAATGGGAATTGTGGAGATAAAACGCGGGGATGGAACCTATATCTGTTCCCAGGTAAACCCCACCTTGTTTGACAGGCTTGTTTACAGTATGATTTATGATGTGAGCAGCAGCGATGAGCTTCTGGAGCTGCGCCAGATTTTGGATGAGTCCACGGTACAGCTGGCAATGTCGAAAATTACATTGGAAGAAGTGGAAAAACTGCAGAACAGCATCAATGAAATGAGGGCTGCATGTAAGAACCAGGATGTGGAGCGGATGCAGACATGTGATTTGGAATTCCATATGCTTTTGATTGACAGCTGTAAAAATATCTTCTTCATCCGTATTTTGAAGAGTGTCTACAGTATCTTTGAAAAATCGATTGTGGAAAATGTCAAAAAGGAAACCGTTGATTCTAAGGCACCACTGTACCATCAAAGAATATTGGACTGTATTGTCAGCAAAGATTACAACAAAGTTCATGAAGTTGTAGAAGAGTCCTTGGCTACCTGGAGGGAAAGGGTTTGAATCAGGGATAAAACAAACCAGCAGTTTGTTTTATAGTCAAACACGTAGGACGTTCTACAATTAAAAATTAACGGAGGCCGCAGAATGGAGTATCTTGTTATTGACGTGGGTGGAACCAATACAAAATACGCGGTTATGACAGAGGACTGTGTTTTTAGGGAAAAAGGGAGATTTAAGACAATTACGGCTCCACTGGATCGGTTCATTCATTCGATTGTTTCCCTGTATGAAAAATTCAGGGAACGTGTCAATGGAATTGCACTCAGTATGCCCGGGATACTGGACAGCGAAGTTGGGTTTATGTATACTGGTGGAATGGTAACCTGTATCCATAACCTTAATATTGTGGAATTGTTATCACGCTACTGCCCGGTCCCCATCAGCGTTGAGAACGATGCTAAATGCGCAGGCATGGCCGAAATCTGGAGGGGGTCCCTTATGAGCTGCAGGGATGCGGTCGTGGTGGTCTGCGGCAGCGGCATTGGCGGGGCTGTCATAAAGGACCGCAAAGTAGTAAAAGGAGTCCATCACATGGCAGGAGAATTCAGCTATCAGCTGACCACGGCAGAGGAGCCATATGGTGAAAGACGGATGTTCGGTTTCTCATCCGGGATTGCCTCCCTCATAGAACTGGCTTCCAGTAAAATGGATATGCCCCGGGAGGAACTTGACGGTGAGGTCATTTTCCGGGACGCATCAAATGGAAACAGGCAAGCCATTGAAGCGGTGAGGGAATATGCCAGACGGATTGCGGTGCAGATAACCAATTATCAGTTTATCCTGGACCCTGAGAGAATTGCGGTGGGCGGCGGAATCAGTATACAGCCACTGTTCCTGAAGCTTTTAAAGGAAGAATTGGTGAAAATTAATCGGTTGTATGAAAAGTGGCAGATTCCCATGCCGGAAGTGGTGGCTTGCCGATATTATAATGATTCAAATTTAATTGGCGCGTTATATGTACATTTAAGTACAGTAGATGAGGGAGTAGTGCTGGAAAATAAGGAAAGGGAATAGGTGAAGACATGTTTCCAGAGAATTTTTTATGGGGCGGCGCTGTCGCAGCGAATCAGTGTGAAGGTGCTTTCCTGGAGGATGGTAAGGGTTTGTCAATACAGGATGTCCTGCCAGCAGGGGCAATGGGGGATAGAACGGACCGGCCCACGGATGATAACCTTAAATTGGTAGGCATTGATTTTTATCATCGATATAAAGAAGATATCAGGCTCTTTGCGGAAATGGGGTTTAAAGTATTCCGTACTTCCATTGCGTGGAGCCGGATATTTCCCAGGGGGGATGAAGAGCAGCCGAATGAGAGCGGTCTTAGGTTCTATGATGATATATTTGATGAATGCAGAAAATATGGAATGGAACCCCTTGTGACCATATCGCATTATGAGACACCGCTATATCTGGCAGAAACGTATAATGGGTGGACAAGCCGCGATTTAATTGGATTTTACGAGCATTATGCAAGGACAATATTTGAGCGGTACGGGGATAAGGTAAAATATTGGCTTACATTTAATGAGATAAATTCTGTTCTGCATTCTCCATTTATGAGCGCCGGAATAAACACTCCCATGGGGCAGCTGACTGAACAGGATTTATTCCAGGCAGCACACCATGAACTGGTAGCCAGCGCGCTGGTTACAAAATTAGCCCATGAAATTATGCCGGATGCGAAAATTGGCTGCATGATTTTAAGCATGCCAACCTATCCCTTGACACCGTCTCCTGATGATGTGATTGCAGTCATGGAGACAGAACACAAAAATTACTTTTTTGCGGACATCCATGTGCGGGGTATATATCCAGGATACATGAAGCGGTATTTTAAGGAAAGGAATATCCAGATTCAATTTGCAGAAGGGGATGTTGACATCCTGAAGAATACAGTGGATTTTGTATCATTCAGCTATTATATGAGTTCCTGTGCATCTGCGGGTAAAGTGCATCAGAAGGGAAGCGGAAATCTGCTGGAAGGCATCCCTAACCCATTGCTGCCGACATCTGAATGGGGGTGGCAGATAGACCCCAAGGGACTCCGGTATACCTTGAATATGTTCTATGACCGCTACCAGAAGCCCCTTTTCATTGTTGAGAACGGACTGGGGGCCATTGACCGGCCGGCAACAGACGGAAACGGCGGGATGCGTATTGAGGATGATTATCGGATTGATTACCTGAGGGAACATCTGCTTCAGGTCGGGGAGGCAATTGAGGATGGTGTGGAAGTGATGGGATATACCACATGGGGATGTATTGACCTTGTCAGTGCTTCAACGGCACAGATGAGTAAGCGGTATGGGTTTATCTATGTGGACCGGAATGATGATGGGACCGGGACATTAGAACGGTATAAGAAAAAGTCGTTTTATTGGTATAAGGATGTCATAAGTACGAACGGAGAATCATTAATCGGAGCAATATAAGCAGATTATATCAGGAGGAGAAGAAAATGTTAAAAAAGGTAAGGAAGTTGACAGCGGTTCTAATAGCAATGGCAATGGGGCTTACAGCCTGTGGCGGCGTGTCTGGTGATGGCGAAGCCGGGGGGAAGACAGAAGGGACTGTGATTTCAGCGGGGAAAGAAGGAAAGGAAACCGTGAGGATAATTATTCCGGGTTTGAGCGAAACGTCTACCATTGACCCTGTATCAGGACTTGAAACCAAGGGATTAAGTGAGTTCCAATCATTTTTAAATGAGCACATACCGGACTATAACATTGAGTTATTGACCATTGCCTGGGATGGCTGGATTCAGAGTATGGAGGCCATGCTGACTTCCGGAGAAGCGGATGTGGGGATTTTTACAAATCAGGAAGCCGTTCCAAGTTGGTATACTGATTTGACACCGTATCTGGAAGCGGATAAGGATGTGAACTTGGATAATCTGTCAGATTGGTTCATTGACCCTGCCGTGCATTATACAAGGTATAAATCCTTTAACCATCCGGAAGAAAGCGGTAAGATATACGGATTGCCACTGACCATTTCCTGCGCAATGATCATATATGATAGTCAGCTCTTTGAAGAATGGGGGGTGGATGAACCCAATGAGGATATGTCCTTTAGCGAATTGGTTGATTTAGCGGAGAAAATGACCGGTACGAATCCTGTGACCGGTAAGAAAAATTACGGTGCGTACCTCTATCCGGAGTGGACGGAATGGTATTCACTGAGCTATGATGCACAGAAGCCGTTTTTTAGTGACACTATGGATATCAATGAGCTGGATATGGATGAGTATGTAGAAAGCATTAAAACCTCACCGGAACTGAAATTATTCTTTACTGACTTCATACGGCTTGTGGATTGCTGTAACGAAGCAGTTGCCACCGGAAATGGGGCCGAGAACTGGTTTACACCAGATAATGATATTGCAATCAACTTTAACTGCAGCAAGGGGACAAAGCCGTATATGCAGTATGTCTATGCTGAGGATAACGAAATTACAGACCGGTATAAGCCGCTGATGATTCCAGAAGGTGCAAATGGGGAAGGTTTCCCTGAATTCTATCGTCTGGCGATTGCTCAGAATGCAAAGAATCCGGATGCTGCCTGGGATGTGGTTAAGCATATTGCAACGGATAAGGATATCATCGAATTCTATCTGATTAATTATCAGAGGGATAAGGTGCCGTGTCTGAGGGATACATCCGGCATGGGTATGATGGATAATGAAATCAACCAGAAGAGACAGGATTACCAATTGGAGAACATGTTTATTACCGATGATTACTGGTATTGGAGAACCGCAATGCAGAAGGTAAATAACCAGCTTTTATCTAAACAGTACACCGCGGATGAAGTTGTGGACGTGTATTATGGTGAAGTAAAAGCATGGGTTGATAACATCAAGAGGCAGGCTGGGAATTAGTGAACCTGTAGATTCATAGAAGGGCAGAGGGCTAATGCGTCCTCTGCTGAGTGAGGATAGCTTATGAGGAATGTAAAAATCAAAAGATATGTCAGTTGGTATGTTCTAATCCTGATTCCAATCATAGGAACACTAGTATTTAATTTTTATCCGCTGCTTCAGACCTTTATCACAAGCCTACAGAACATGAATGGCAAGTTTATCGGCCTTACCAATTACCGTATCATGTTTGCCAGCGGTGAGTTCAGGCAGACCGTCATCAACACACTTTACATGGCAGTTCTGGGAGTGGCCTTCAATATTCCTCTGGCCTTTATTATCGCCAGTCTGTTGAATAACATTGGAAGGGGTAAAGGTGTCTACCGTGTAATCTTTTTGCTGCCTATGGTAATGTCAATGGTAACGGTGGTAACACTTTTTAAATATCTGATGCTGCCCAATGAGGAGGGCATTTTTAACTATATCATCGGTTTTCTCGGACTTGAGCCCAGCTTATGGTTAAATGGTCCCGGTACGGCCAGGGAGTCGGTGGTATTCATAGCCGTTTGGAAAGGAATCGGGTACAATATCATCCTGTTCTTTGCAGGTCTCCAGGGAATTCCGGTGGATATGTATGAGGCAGCGGAGATTGATGGGGCTAACAGCTTTAAGAAATGGCTGTATATTACAATACCTGCTTCCAAGAGTACATTCACATTTGTTCTGATTACATCCACGATTGCCGCATTAAAGCGTTTTACGGAAGTTTATGCGGTCAGTATGGAGACCGGTAATCCGGCAGGGACCCTGGAAACACTGCTACTGTATATTTATAAGAATTCCTTCTCCACCTTGAACTATAAGGATGAGGGTCTGGCAGGCGCAGCATCTGTCATCCTGTTCCTGATTATACTGGCAGCCACTTTGCTGAACAGCCATCTGACTAAGGATAAGGATACAAAACCTCATAAACTGGGGAAGAAGGAGGCAAAGGCATGAAAACCCATAGAAAAAAAGTTAAACCATCCATCATAGCAAGCTATATCCTATTGTCCCTGCTGGCCCTGGCTATCGTGGTTCCATTCTTCTGGTTTGTATCAACCAGCTTTGATTATGTGAAGTCTTATTCCCTCAGGTTTCCTCCGAGACTGTGGCCAAAGGAGTTCAGCACTTTTAACTATAAGATGGCTCTTGCCAACATACCAATCCTCAATTATCTGAAGAACACCATCATTATTGTTATTTTGAGTGTGTCCCTCAATGTAATCACATCAACAGTTGCTGGCTTTGTTATCTCCAAAGGCAGGTTTCCAGGCAAGAGCCTCATTCTACTGGTTATCCTTTCGAACATGATGGTTCCTTTTGAATCCAAACTGCTGCCTGTATATTCCATTATCCGGAATATGGGGTTGAATAACACATTCCTGGGTGTAGTTCTACCCAATATCATGACAAATGCCATGTATATATTTTTTGTCAAAACATATTGTGACAGCCTGCCGGATGACCTGTATGAGGCCGGTCGTGTGGATGGAGCAAACCTGGTTAGGATTTACAGGCAGATTTACCTTCCGCTGCTGACACCAATCATTGCCACGATTGTAGTTCTGGATTCAATCAATGTGTGGAATGATTTGCTGTGGCCCATGATAGTCATGACGAAACAGAGTAATTATACGGTCCAGATAGGACTGCAGATATATAACTCAGGGTCGGCGGGGACAACCCATGCGGGAACAGCTTTAGCCCTGTCGGTCATCAGCATTATTCCATTATCAATCATTTATATTTTCTGCCAGAAATATATTGTGCAGAGTATTGCATTTTCCGGGATGAAGCAGTGAGGAACAGTATTACACTAAAATAAATCAAGAAAACAGAGGTCTGAAAAAATGAAGAAAACGCTATATACAATCAATACGGTAAATAATTTCATGGATATAATCTATAAGCCTTTTGGTGAACCCTTCAAGGAGCAGACAGAAGGACTGGAGATTTATAATATTATGGACGACAGTTTGTTAAAGGAAACACTTGATAATGGGGGTGTTAACGCGGATGTATGCAACCGGATGCTCAACTATGCCCAAGCAGCCCAGTCTTCAGGAGCAGATGCAATCCTAACCACCTGTACTTCGGTCAATGAGGCGACCAAGTATATTAAAAAGTTCATCCATATTCCTGTCATGAATATCGAAGAGCCGGTAGCTGATATGGCAGTGGAAAATGGAAAAAGAATAGGAATTTTAGCCACTCTGCCAACAAGCCCGGCTGCCATTGGACGGGTGATTAAGGAAAAAGCGGCTGAGCAGGGAAAAGAGATTGAATTGCTCAATGTGGTTGTGGATGGCGCCTTTAACGTGCTTTGCAGCGGTGACAGGGAGCGCCATGACCAGATGGTGTGTGAGGCACTTTATAAACTGTCAGAGGAAGTGGACGTGATTGCATTTGCACAGATTTCCATGAGTCTGTTAAAGCATGATGAGGTAAAGGTGCCAATCTATAAGATTGGGACATCTGGATTTAAGAAGATTTATAGTATGATGAAATAATAGAGAGGATATCGTCATGGCAGATAAAATATTAGCAGAGAGCCTGAAACTGCAGGCAAAGACAGTAAGGAAAGAAGTGTTGACCATGATACATACAGCTGGTTCAGGGCATCCGGGAGGTTCATTGTCAGCAGCGGATATTATGACCGCATTGTATTTCCATGAATTAAAAATCCGTCCGGGAGAACCACTGTGGGATGGCAGGGACCGGTTCGTCCTGTCCAAGGGTCATGTGTGCCCTGTCCTATATACATGCCTGGCGCTGAGGGGATATTTTGATAAGGACATATTGGGGACATTGAGAAAAGAAGGCTCCATCCTGCAGGGACATCCCGATATGAAACGCTGCCCTGGAATTGACATTTCAACGGGCTCTCTGGGACAGGGAATTTCCACCGCGGTGGGAATGGCACTGAGGGCCAAACGTGACCACATGGATTACAGGGTATTTGTGCTTGTAGGGGACGGGGAAACTCAGGAAGGGCAGGTCTGGGAGGCAGTAGAGACCGCTTCCAAATACCATCTTGATAATATGGTGATTTTTGTGGACAATAATGGACTGCAGAATGACGGCCCCTGTGATATAGTCATGCCAACCGGTGATTTGGAAGAAAAGTTCAGGGCATTTGGCTGTGACACCTATAAAATCAATGGACATGAGATGGAAGAAATTATAGATGTATTGGATATAGTCCGTAAAAACAGTGCCGGAAAGCCGCATTGCATCATAGCCAGAACCATAAAAGGAAAAGGTGTATCATTCATGGAAAATATTCCGTCATGGCATGGAATGGCACCAGATGACAGGCAGTATGCGCAGGCAATGGAAGAAATTGAGGAGGGATTCTAATGTTCGCAAAAAACGTAGGACGTCCTACACGAGAAGCATATGGTGATGAAATACTGGAACTAGGAAAAGAAAATCCGGATTTTTATATTGTGGACTGTGACATAGGTAAGTCCTGCAAGACGGTTGAGTTCGCTAAGCAGTTTCCGGAGCAGCATGTGAATGTGGGGATTGCGGAGCAGAATGCCTGCGGAGTTGCAGCCGGGCTTGCTTCCTGTGGGAAACTTCCCTTTGTCACTACCTATGCGGTTTTTGGCAGTATGAGAATGAGCGAGCAGATACGGCAGGAAATCTGTTATCCTAAACTGAATGTGAAAATCGCCTGCTCACATGGCGGTTTGACACCGGCCAATGATGGGGCAAGCCATCAGGGAATTGAAGATATGGGGATTTTAAGGACGCTTCCCAATATGACCGTAGTCAACGGGTGTGACTATTATTCAACGAGAAAGCTGGTACGCGCGGCGGCAGAGTATAAGGGACCGGTTTATCTGAGGTTTACCAGGGATGCTGTACCGTTTATCTATGATGGGACAGAGGACTTCCAGATAGGAAAAGCCAAGGAAATAAAGGCAGGTATGGATATTACGATTATAGCGAACGGTGATATCATGAGCCGCGCGTATGAAGCGGCAGATATCCTGGAAGCGGAAGGAATTTCCGTAAGACTGCTGGATATGCACACAATTAAGCCGTTGGATAAGGAGGCGGTGGTTAAGGCGATTATGGATACCGGGAGAATCATTACGGTGGAGGACCATAATATCATTAATGGATTGGGGAGCGCTGTCTGCGAGGTTGCCGCTGAAAGTGGAAGTGGAAAGGTTGTGCGGATTGGTATACAGGACCATTTTGGGGAATCTGCTCCTTATGAGAGACTCCTGGATAAGAATGGTATATCGGTACAGAACATAATTACGAAAGCTAGGGAATTGCTCCAGGAATCGTAAGCGAAGAAATGAGATGGGGTAAACTTTGAACATGAGGTAAATGATTATGAAGATAGTTATATTGGATGGCTATACGGAGAATCCGGGAGATCTGAGCTGGGATGGTCTTGAAAAGCTGGGGGAACTGATTGTATACGACAGGACCTGTGTTTCGGATGACCAGGAGATTGCGGGCCGCATGAGAGGCGCACAGATTGTGATAACGAACAAGACACCTATTTCAAAAAACGTAATGGATGCCTGCCCTGGACTTAAGTACATAGGGATGCTGGCAACTGGATATAATGTGGTGGATTGCGGGGCCGCGCGGGAGAGAGGAATTCCTGTGTGCAACATCCCGGCCTATGGGACTGATGCAGTAGGACAGTTTGCCATTGCCCTGCTTCTGGAAATCTGCCACCATATTGGCCATCATGATAAAGCAGTGCATAAGGGAAGATGGGAAAACAACCCAGACTGGTGTTTTTGGGATTATCCTCTCATAGAACTGTCTGGTAAGACAATGGGAATTATTGGATATGGACGGATTGGACAGAGTACGGGACGGATTGCCCAGGCAATGGGAATGAAGGTGCTGGCGTTTGATTCTTATAAAAATCCATGCCTTGAGAGTGATACCTGCCGATATGCTGAACTTGATGAGGTGTTTGGCTGCTCAGATGTGATTGCCCTTCACTGTCCGCTGTTTCCTGAAACAGAAGGGATTATCAATAAAAAAAGTATTGCTAAGATGAAAGATGGTGTAATCATCCTTAACAATTCCAGAGGTCAGTTAATTGTGGAGCAGGACCTGGCAGATGCCCTTGAGAGTAAAAAAGTATATGCAGCGGGGCTGGATGTAGTATCATCAGAACCGGTTAAAGGGGATAATCCCCTGCTGAAAGCGCCTAACTGCATAATCACCCCTCATATTTCCTGGGCGCCTAAGGAGAGCAGGCAGAGGCTGATGGATATTGCAGTTGCCAATGTTAAGGCGTTTATGGATGGTACGCCGCAGAATGTGGTGAATATCTAAAGGCAAGGCTATATCAAGTACTATAAAAAGAGGCCGTAAATCAGAAGCGCCAAATCAGAACGGCTTTTATCGGTTCCTCTTATTTTAATACAACTTGCTTCTCATGTATATTTGGTAGGCGAAACCCATGGGTGCCTGTAGACAAAAGCGGCGCTGGGATGTAAATCCTAGCGCCTTTTTTCTTTTATTAACCGAATTGCGTATAAAATAAGCTTTAACTCAATTATCCGGTCGAAAATAGAATAAAGTAAAATCAAGCAGAAGTATCAGGACTAACAATCCCGGTACTTCTGCTTTTTGTTTTCCGTCTTTCCTTTTCTATTCATTTCTATCCTTTGTCCTGTGTTCACTCTCAGTTTTCAAAATAGAGAAAGAGCAAATAGGAAATCTTATTTGAAAAAATAGAGGGAACCGAAATTCCTTATTTTGTGGAAACCAACCGGATTCAGAATTTTCATCCGACCCACGAAGCGTACCACCTGTTTTTTACAAACAAAGTCGAAAATAACTTTTGTCGGAACAGTTTTCACACCACCTTATTCGGATAAGTACAGGTATTGGACGAAATGCAGAACACTTCTCCAACCTCAACCTCTATGCCGGACTCCTCAAAAATCTCTCGTTTCACAGCGTCAACAATGTGGGTGGGTAGTGTTTTCTCTACAATTTCCATGAGCAATCTTCCATGATTTAATGCAACTATTATAATGCCCTGGTTCCGATATTGAAACAGATAAATTTAAGAAACGAGAACCTAAGAAGCACAATCTCACCCTCTGTCTTAAAACCAATCCAATTCTTTCTAGAATTATCTTTGCGAAACATATGTTCTTATGTTAGGATTAATAGTAGGAAAGCACTCACGACAGGAGTGGTAACCTCCCAGACTTAGTAAAACCGGCTTGCCGGAATACATAGGAAAGGTCGCTGGATGTCCGGTGGACATCCGTTTAGCGAGGACCGAAGCGGAGCGAAGACGGTAGCGCCCATGACAGCTTACGAGATTATTTCAATCTTCATAGGGATATTGGCTTTATTGATGTCCTTTGGCAGCTTGATTGTAGCGATTATCGCCTTTCTCGATAAGAGAAACAAGCGAAAATAAAATGCCCACCCTGTCTGATCCACAGGATGGGCGGTGTCCGTAAGGACATTTAGCATTTAAACCTTGGGAGCATCCACTTTTGGAGTGGGTGCTTTCTTTTTACATTTCTATTATAATCAATCCATGCCACAATTTCAAGTAATTCTTAGGAATTTCCTCTCAAAAACCTACGCCGGCGAGAGCAGTTCGCCTGTTTTTCACCTCATATCCATCAAAACTGCCCTCATTTCCAGCCGCCGACACCCGGAGTAGCCGTTACTAAATTATCAGTCGGCTTGCAATAGTTCTATGATAAATACTTATTCAAAGTTATTTTTATATTAAGACTGATATCGGAACCAGGGCTGGAACATGGTCCGTCAGACCCAGCAGAACCGGCTGAAGAAGGGAGAAAATAGTACTCTATTATGATGGGGTTACAGGGGCTGTGAGCAGACAGGGCCAATTATTTGGGTTGGAAAACCTGTAAACCGTTCTCCGGATATCAGGGAACAATAATTCAAGAGGATGATTGGAAAATATCTTCCAGGCGAAAAGTGGATTTAAGAATATCCTCTTAAAACAAAAAGACGCATTAATCCTGTAGTCTTTGTATTCATCTTTACATGCAGAGCTTATGGAGGTGTGCGTTTTTTATTATCCATTATCCGGACATATTTAAAATATTATAGGTTCACTTAGCCTGCCACTTCCCCCGCTCGCCTACCTCAACGCCCCTCCCAAAACACCCCCCAAATGAAAAAGAATAGACATTTCCCCTAATAAGTTATATATTGTAGAAAAGAACAACCACAGTCCCCCCCCTTTATACCTCCCCAAAAAACAAAAAACTCCCCAACAAAATGAAAAGGAACTATAAATGGACAACAATACTTCCCTAACCATCGAATCAATCATCACCCAATACGCCTCCTATATCTACAACCTTTCCCTCAAACTCTCAGCCAACCCGGACAGAGCAGAGGATTTAGCCCAGGAAACCTTCATCAAGGCCTGGGCCAACATTTCTGCGGTAAAGAATGAGGATGCCATAAAATCATGGCTCCGCACCATCTGCATCAACGAATTCCGTATGATGATAAGAAAAGAAAAGCGTGGGACCATGGGGTACGCAGAGAGTATGGATGAGCTGGAACATGATGGGGAATTCCTGGTGGACCCCAGGCCGCTGCCCATTGATGAAGTCCAGGTGGCGGAGGAAGTTGCCAAGCTGCGGGACGGCTGTTTCCTTGCAATGACGCGGAAACTGACATTGAACCAGAGGATGGTATTCTCATTGATTGATATGTTTGGCATCTCCATCAATGAGACAGCCCAAATCCTTGATTTGACACCCAAGGCAGTCAAAGGACTGCTGTACCGTGCCAGGATGAACCTGGAATCATTTTTCAATGACCACTGCAGCTTCATGGATATCCACAATCCCTGCCAATGCACGGCCTGGATTGAATTCATGAAGGATAGGAATACGTTCCAGGAAAAACTCAGGCAAAAGAAAGCGTATCTGGATTATCAGGAAAAGGGATATGTCCATAACCCTGAGGCAGGCAGGAAAATGCTTTACTATTATCGTAATCTGCCGGAGCAGAGACCCTCACAGGAATGGTTTGATAAGATAGCTGCATTGCTGTATGATCCGTCCTCCTCATGATTTTAAAATAAAATCCGGACCGCCCGGGACTTTTGCTTAAAAATGTCATCTCTTATTATGTAAGGAAAAACATACACAAATAGAAATTTCCAAGCAAAAATACAAAGAGAAAAGAGGAATGGATAATGTTTCAGTCAAGATGCGGGGTATGCTGTGATTCATGCGAAAGGAAACAGGCTGTTAACTGCAGGGGATGCATCAATATGGATGCCCCTTTCTGGGGAGGCGTCTGCGGCGTCAAATCATGCTGTGAATCCAAGGGGTTGAACCATTGCGGGGAATGTGATGGTTTTCCCTGTGAAATGCTGTCAACCATGGGAGTGGAAGAAGGATTTGACCCGGCGCCCAGGTTGGAGCAATGCAGGAAATGGGCCTGTGAAAGGAAGGAGTGAAGCCGTGTCATGGTTATCAAATTGGACATCCCGCAAAAAGCCAATCCGCTTTTTGCCCATTGGGGTGAAACCATAATCTGGTCCTGCCTCCAGGGGATAATGGGGGAAATCTATGCGGACAATGGGGAATATCCCGTGTCTGCAATGGCAGTTCTGGGGGATTTCTGCTTTTTGGCAGGAATCCCAAACCGCGAATTGGTTCTGTACAGGCCGGACTGCTGCCATGATGAAGTCATAATGGTACCTCAAAATGACAGCTGGTCCGGTCTGATTGAATCGTGTTACGGAACCAGGGCTGAAAGGATAACCCGCCATGCAATCAAAAAGGAGCCGGATGTATTTGATAAGTCAAGGCTCCGGCGGGCTGTTTCCTCCCTTCCGCCTGGTTTTACCATCAGTATGATGGATGAGGATTTATATAACCAGTGCAGATTAAACGCCTGGAGCCGGGACCTGGTTTCCCAATACCCGGATTATGGAATGTATGAAAGGCTTGGGCTGGGGGTCATGGCATTAAAGGACGGCCAGCCGGTTTCCGGCGCATCCTCCTATGCAACCTATAGGGAGGGGATTGAGATAGAAATCGATACCCGGGAGGAATATCGGCGCATGGGCCTGGCATATGCATGTGGAGCCGGATTAATCCTGGAATGCCTTGAGAGAAATATTTATCCAAGCTGGGATGCGCACAACCTGGAATCCGTTGCGCTGGCAGAAAAGCTGGGATATCATTACGACCACCCATATCCGGCATTTCTTATCCACCCATATTAGCCGCATACGGATATGATTGGATGCGGTTTTTTGAGGGATGGGGCTGTAAAAGGCTGGGGTTCCTCAATGTTTTTTGCCCGACTCCCGCCTGACCGCATCCATCCGGTAAGCCCCGGCCAGTGCATCATACACGTTTTCAAACACTTCATATGTTTTCTTGTATTTTTCATGGCAGGAAGGCTCATATCTCTTTTTAATGGAAATGCATTCCCTTACCGCATCTTCATAAGAAGGAAAGAAGCCTTCCGAAACAGCGCCGATGATGGCAGCTCCCAGACAGGGGGCTTCTTCATTTTCCGGAACCTCGATTACCTGCCCTGTGATGTCGGACTTAATCTGGGTCCAGAGGGAGGATTTGGCGCCTCCGCCAGTGGATATGATTTTGCTGATAGGGATTCCGGATTTTGCCATGTAATCCAGGTTCTTTTTTAAAAGACAGGCAACCCCTTCCATGATTGCCAGGGCAAGGTCATACTGGTCATGGGATGCGCGGAGCCCAAAGAAGACGCCGGAAGCATTTTCGTTAAAATCAGGTGAATTGACGCCGGTAAGATACGGCAGGAATACCGGGGGAACCCTGTCAGGCCGGGACTCAATTATCTGGTTTATCTGGGAAAATGATACGTCCTTCAGGAATGTGTTCCGATACCATTCCAGGCTGAACCCGCCGCTTTCACAGACAGGCAGCAGTACGTAGGTCCCGGGAAAGGGACCGCAGTTCAGGGGCAGACGGCTGTCGCCAAAGAGGGGGCCGCGGACCATGGCTGCAATGGAAAGCACGGTGCCTGCTGACTCGCTGACCAGTCCTTCCTGGATATTGCCGGTTCCAATCATTCCGGCAAAATGGTCCAGCGTCCCCACGTTAATCTTTGTGTCAGGAGTAAGGCCTGCATTGCCGTGGGCCAGTTCAGGAAGCAGCGTTCCCGCAATGCTGCAGGGCGGCAGCAGCTCCGGAAGCTGTGACAGGCTGACCCCGCAGAAACTGAGGATATCCGCCCAGTAACATTTTCGGATAATATCAAAATAATGTGAAAAGCTGTAGATGGAGTAATCACCGGCCATACGCCCGCAAAGCCGGAATATGATATAATCCTTTAAAAGAAGGTAATGGGCCGTATTCCTGAACACGTCAGGTCTGTGTTCCCGCATCCACAGCATCTTGGTTATGGGCCAGGTGGGAATCAGTTCCGGCTGTCCGGTGGTATGATAGCACAGGTCAGCTGGAAAATGCTCAGACAGCAGGGCGCACTCCCCGCCGGACCGCATATCCATCCATGAGATGGCCGGATGGATGGGCTGCCTGTCCTGCCCCAGGAGAATCAGGGATTCGGCCTGACCTGTCAGTACGATCTGAACCACATCTCCGGCATTGGCGTCCTTCCCGGCGCCAGCCGCCTTCCGTATCATTTCTTCGATGGAACGAAAATACCTATCGCAGTCAAATTCCACAAAATCCCCATCCCTGTCATACTGCACGGTTTCTGAAAGAGTGGCAATCGGGTGAAGCTTTTGGTCATAGACCGAGACTTTAATGTTGGTGGTGCCTAAATCAATGGAAATAATGTTCATAAACCTAACCCTCCTGTAACATGATGATGGCCGTTGCCCAGGCCCCGCTTTATTTTTTCTTATAAAGATTATATACAGAGCTGCGTTGGACCAGGTACGGTTCCAAGGAGAACACGCAGGTATCGGTCCTATTTTCCAGCAGGACAGCATTCAATATGCTGATGCAGCTTTCCGCCATCTTTTCCCTGGGAAGATGGATGGTGGTGAGGGGAGGCATGGAAAATGCTGACAGAGGATTATCATCGAATCCAATGACGCTGATGTCCTCAGGCACCCGCAGGCCGAACTGGGACGCTGCCTTATAGACCCCGTGGGCCAGTGTATCATCAAAAGTCAGGACACCTGTGAACGGCACGCTGAAACGGCCGGATTCATGGTCCCACAGTTCGTTCATGATTTGGAATCCGCCCATGATGGAGGAGTTACAGGTATCCTTTATCATATCATCATGGAAGGGAACCCCATATTCCTCAAAGGCCCGCCTGATTCCAATGACAAATTGGCTGCTGATGGGTATGGTCAGGGGAGTGGTGATGACCAGGCAGTCCCGATGGCCTTTGGAGAGCATCTCGCAGGCAGCCATATAGCCTCCCTGGGCATAGTCCACATGCACATGATGGCAGTTTACGGACTCATAGCGGGCGCCCTGGAGGATAAGCTTCTGGGTAATGCCTGAGAGCAGGTTCAGGTTCTCCGGGTTGGTGGTGGTCGGCTCCAGTATGACAAAGTCCGGCTGCCGCGATAAGACTGTTAAAATATTGGCAAGCTCCTGCTTCTCACTGAACTGGGAATCAAATATCATGGTGGTATATCCGTGATTGGCCATTTCAATGGAGATATTGCGGAAAATATAAGTCAGGGCCGGGTTCTCGATATCATTGAAAATAACGGCAATGGTTTTGGTGGAATTGCTCCGGAGTCCCTTGGCCAGGGAATTGGGGGTATATCCCATCTCCTTGGCTGTGTCCAGGACCAGCCTGCGGGTTTCTTCCTTGACCAGGGGATTGTTGTTAAGGGCCTTGGAGACAGTGGAGAAGGAGATTCCCAGTTCCTTGGCAATGGATTTAATTGTAACAGGTTTATTAGAAGCTGTATCGGCCATAAGATGAATGTATTGTGCAGGCAAATCTGCTGCAATACATAAATTCACCCCTTTCCTTTGTTATTTATGTAACATGGTTATGGTAACATGATTTCATTGGTTTCAGCTTACACTTTTATTACAACGTTGTCAATAGTCGTTTTATAGAATATTTAAAATTTCTGAAAAAAAACCAGTTGTAAAATTATTATAATCAAGGATACTTCTGCTATTTGCACGAAAAAAAGACAAAAAACAAAGCATAATAAACAAAAAACAAAGAAAAAATAAAAATCTATTGACAAATCCGACACACGATTATATGATAATTACAACGTTTGAAATATTTAAACGGAGGCTCAATGAGCCAAAATTTTTTAACCAATAATTACAACGTTGTAAATAAGGAGGGAAATTCATGAGATTATCGTGTACCAGCACCATGGTTCCGGGAAAGGACCTTACGGAAAAGGCCAGGAACCTGAGCCGATGGGGATATGAAGGCATTGCTGTTTTCGTGGACTATGAAGATTGGAACCAGGAACTGTACCAGGAGCTTTTATCCTTACAGGAACGCACGGGAGTCGTTCCTTGTGAGTTCGCTTTTGGGGATGGGATATATGGACATCTGATGGACAGGAATCCTGACATAAGGAAGAGGAGCAGGGAAATGTACAAGCTGGCTGCCAGGATCAGCGGTGAAATCGGCGCTGTGACTGAACTCGAATTCGAATACGGACCGCAGTCACCTCTTCCGCTTTTCCATCCGTATGCGAAGATGGGGAAGGAGGAGGAACAGGAGTTCTGTGAGATGTACCGGGAACTGGCGGAACCATTAAAAGGCACGGAAGGAAAAATGCTTTTAGAAGGAATCAACCGCTACGAAAGTCCCTACTTAAACAGCATCAGGGACTGCAGGGACATGGTTGAGTCCCTTGGCTTAAAGGAGGCGGGTGTCCTGGCGGATTTCTTCCATATGTCCATCGAGGAGTCCGATTACAGGGAAAGTATCCTCTATGCAGGGGAATACATAAAACATGTCCACCTGGGCGACAGCAACCGCCTGCTTCCGGGACACGGGATGACAGACTGGAAGGCCTGCTTTGATGCGCTTAAGGAGATAGGGTACAAGGGGTTTGTGAACCTGGAATGCAGCACCTGCGGGGATCCGGCGGTAACATTGCCTGAAACGGCTGATTACCTCAGGAAACTGATTGGATAAGAAGTACCCGCAAAGTGGGGCGTGCAGATGGCGGGAATGAATTTTCAAACACGCCCTTAGGGAAGGATTTACAATATGGAAGGCTTTACAATCAGGAAACCGTTTTTTGAAATAGGACCCAAGACATACATCTATGGAAAGAAGGCCTTGGAACTTGCCATGGCGGCAGACCGGGCCGGCAGGAAGTACCAGGTGGACATCATATTCTCGGCCCAGTACACGGACATCCGGCCCATCGCAGAAGCCACCAGCCATATTAAGGTATTTGCCCAGCACATGGATCCGGTTTATCCTGGCAGGGGGATAGGGGCCGTGCTGCCGGAAGCCCTTAAGGAGGCAGGGGCGGCGGGCGTCCTGTTAAACCATGCAGAAAGGCCCCTGACCCTTGACGGAATCCGCAGGTCGGTTGTAAGGGCAGGGGAAGTGGGGCTGGCAACGCTGGTGTGCGCAGGAACGCCCCAGGAGGCAGCGGCGGTGGCGGCCCTTGGCCCGGACATGATACTGGCGGAAGCACCCGGACTGATTGGAAAAGGGGCAAGAGGGCCAGGGGACATGGAGGAGATAGACAGGATTAACCAGGCGGTGCACAGGGTGGCGCCTGGGATGATGATACTGCACGGCGCAGGAATCAGTGATGAAAAGGATGTATATGAGGTCATAAAAGCAGGAGCGGATGCAACCGGCTCCACCAGCGGGATCATGAAGGCAGACAATCCATGTGAAATGATGGAGAAAATGATTGCCTCCGTGGCAGCCGCGTGGACTGCCCGGCATCAGACATGCCAGGGCCAGGAACGAGGATGATAAGGAGGATGATGATGGCGGTATATCATGAAATCATTCCTGTTGAGACAGACAGGAGGGTAAGCTTTGAGGATGTGACGGAAAAGGTACAGGATATTGTGGAACAGTCAGGCATACGCAATGGGCTGGTGAATGTCTTCTCACAGCATACAAGCTGCTGTGTATTCATACAGGAGGACTCAGAGGATGAAACCTACTGGCACACGCCGTTGATATTGCAGGATATGGTCAATGCCATGGAGAAAGTGTTCCCCACCTGCCGGAATGAAGGCCAGTATCTTCATCCGGGACCAATCCACACAAAAAATGCAATGGAACTCAGGGACGAGAAGCCGGAGTGGCTCCTGAACACGGATGGTCATCTGCGCTCCGTGCTGTTAGGCCGTTCCGAGACCATTCCCTTGGTTGAGGGGGAGATGACGCTGGGGGAATTCGGGCGCATATATTTTTCTGACATGGACCAGACAAGGGCCAGGGAACGCAAGGTACGGGTGCAGATAGTAGGGGAATAAAACATATATGGATAAAACTAGGAGGTAATCATGGGAATTCTTGAGAAAATGAGGCTGGACGGAAAAAAGGCATTTGTAACAGGCGGCGCACGCGGGATTGGGAAATGCATTGCCATTGCACTGGCGGAAGCAGGCGCGGATGTTGCCATTGTGGATGTGGACCTGGAGGAGGCAGAGAAGACTGCCCGGGAGATTGAAGCTGCAAACCATACCAAAACAATCGCGGTTAAGACCGATATCACCAAACCGCAGGAAGTGGATGATATGATGGCCCGGATACTGGAAGAGTTCGGCAGGCTGGATGTGGCATTCTGCAATGCGGGAATCGGCCACGGTGTCCCGGTGGAGGATGACAACCTGGCTGACTGGGACCGGGTCATCCAGGTCAATTTAAACGGAACCTTCCTGACCGCCCAGGCAGCCGGAAGGCAAATGATCCGGCAGGGCGGCGGCTCCATCATTAACACGGCCTCCATGTCCGCCCATATCACCAACATCCCGCAAAAGGAGTGTTCCTACGCGGCGTCCAAGGCTGGCGTCATTGCAATGTCCAGGAACATGGCAGTGGAGTGGGCGGATAAGAATGTAAGGGTCAACACCATAAGTCCCGGCTATATGGCCACGGAAATGACGCTCAATGACCCTGGACTGGTTCCGTTAATCGGAAAGTGGGAGGAAATGATCCCGGTACACCGTATGGGAAGGCCGGAGGAGCTGCAGGCCATTGCCGTGTATCTGGCAGGGGATATGAGTTCTTATACAACAGGTGCGGATTTCCGCGTGGACGGCGCGTACACCTGCTTCTGATGCAAAATGCAGTTGTAAAAACTGTCATGTAATGTTTGGGGAACAAACCGTTTTATGCAATGATAGAAAATCAGGCACAAAGGAATCCAAGATAAAGGAGAAGGGGAATTATGAGGAAAATATTATGTATGGCAATGGCAATCATGACAATTACAAGTTTATCTGCCTGCGGCAACAGCGGGACAGCTGCCAATGCAGGCGCAGACGCATCCACGTCTAAAAGCGCCCAGACAACGGCGAAGGACGGTTCGGAGTCCGGCTCCGGATCAGGTTCGGAATCAGCAGCAGGAAATGCTTCGGATGATTCTGGATTAATTGTTTATACCCAGAAAACCATGAACCAGTATTTCCATGTGGCGCTGCAGCAGAAGGTGGAGGAAGCAATCACCGCAGCCGGATATCAGCCGGAAGTGGCTAACTGCAACAACGATTCCACGCTTCAGAATGACCAGATGCAGAATTTCATCTCCAAGCATCCAAAGGCAATCATTGCCAATACCGTTGACTCGGACGCCCTTAATGATGCTGCCAACGCGGCAGTGGCAGCGGGAATCCCGGTGGTCATGGTGGATAACCCTGCTTCCACGGCAGTGGTGGACTGCTCCATCAAGTTTGACAACTTAAAATGCGGGGAAATGGCGGCAGAGCGGATTGTGGAAGCGCTGGAAGCAAAATACGGTTCCCCTAAGGGCCGTGTGGTCAATGTTTACGGCGCCATGAGTTCCGAGTGCTGGCGCCTGCGCAAGGATGGCTTTGACGCTGTGATGGATAAGTATCCGGAAATTGAGAAGATTGAAGTGCCCGGAGAAGGTGAGCGCTCCAAATCCCAGGAAGCCCTGACCAATGTAATTGCCAAGTACGATAAGGAAATCGATGCGGTACACTGCCCATCCGACGACCCTGGCCTGGGATGTGCGGAAGCCATGCAGATTGCCGGCATGTGGTACCCGGTGGGGGATGAGGATCATGTGATATTCGTCACAGGAGACGGGGAACCGGATGCGGTCAGGTTCCTTCAGGATGGATATTACGATGCGATTATCGTAGAAGATGCCTATGCATATGGGCCAATGGCAGTTGATATGCTGGTACAGTATATCTTTAAAGGGGAGCCGGTTCCCACCTCCGGAACCTATACCAACGAGGATTTCTATTGGAAGACAGCTGAATTCATGGACGGAGAGACCGGTCCGATCCTTCAGGTCCCTCCTTACGCCCTGGACAGCAGCAATGTCAATGAGGACGGACACTGGGGTGTGGCTGCACTGAAGGCAGAAGGGAAATGACCCGCGCGGTGTTTACCGGGTAACCATAGGAAAGGACAGGTGAAACATGGAAGAAATACTCCTGAAGGTTGAGCATGTCAGCAAGAACTTCGGTGCAACCCAGGCCCTGAAGGATGTGAGCTTTACCATAAAAAAAGGGACCATCCACTCTCTGCTTGGAAGGAATGGAGCCGGAAAATCCACGGTTGTCAACATCATAGCCGGAATCTATAAACAGAACAGCGGCATTGTTACGCTGGACGGCAATGATATCACCCCATATTCTGTCTTTGAACGGCAGAATATGGGAGTTAAGATAGTGCCGCAGCACGCCAGCATTGTTCCGGAACTGACTGTCGGGGAAAATGTTTTCATGGGCATATGGCCCAGGAAAAAGGGCGGTTTTGTGGACTGGGGGAAATTATTCATAGACGCGGAAAAAGAACTGCGTAAATATGGCCTGGATGTGGACCCAAAAGAAAAGGTGCGCAACTTAAATGGAGTGGACCAGAGGAAGGTAAACATCATCAGGGCCATGCATGGCGGCGCAAAGCTGATCATCCTGGACGAGCCGACAACCGCCCTCTCATCGGTTGAGCGTCAGGAACTGTTTGTGTTTGTCAATGAATTAAAGGCCCAAGGGACTGCATTTATCTTTATCAGCCATTACCTCCAGGAGGTGGTGGAACTGTCAGATGATGTGACGGTCATAAGGGACGGGCGTTCCTTTTCAGGTTCTGATGGCGGTGAGCTCAATGAGGAACGTCTGGCAAGCCTGATTGCAGGCGGGGAAGTGGAACTGATAAACCGGGAAAAGCTTCCGGACAACAGCGGCAGGGAACTGCTGCTGGAATGCAGGAACATGTCCGGCCATATCCTTAAGGATGTGTCCGTAAAGCTATACCGCGGTGAGATCACAGGTCTGGTGGGATTTCCAGGTTCAGGCGCAAGGGAACTGTGCCGTACCCTGTTCGGCCTGGAGAAAATGACCGAGGGGGAAATATGGATAGGGGGCAATGAGAAGGTGGGAATCCGCAACCCGTCCGATGCCATGAAAAACGGGATTTCCTATGTCTCCTATGACAGGCATAAGGAGGGAATCGTGGGCCTTATGTCCATCCGTGAGAATATCAGCCTGCCGTCCCTGTACACCACGCTTAAGAATAAGCTGGGATTTGTGGATATGGAAAAATCCAGGGATATATCAGAGCATTATTTTGAACTGTTCCATGTTAAGGCAAACTCCACAGATGATAAACTTAACAGCCTTTCTGGCGGGAACCAGCAGAAGGTAGTTGTGGCAAAGACGGTCAGTACCGGTCCGAAGCTTCTGATGCTGGATGAACCCACCATTGGAATTGATATTAAGAGCCGTGAGGAGATTATTGAAAATATCAATAAGATAGCAGAAGAGGACCATACATCCGTCCTGTACCTGACCAATGATTTTGACGAGCTTATCCGTACCGTTGACAGGATACTGTTCTTTAAAAACGGCAGGTTGGAAAAGGATGTAAGGAATCATGGACTGAGCCATGAGGATGTAATCAACATCCGTGATTCTGTGGGTTAAATGCCATTGTTTGTGAATGTATGAGACATGGAGGGATAAAAGTGAATATAAAATGGTTCAAATTAAAAAGAAAATTGCTGAATAATATTGTGTGGATCCTGCTGGTCCTGGCGGTTGCCGTTGTGGGCGGCCTGGAACCCAGCTTCTTCAAACCTACGATTTTAGGGAATGTCCTTTCACAGGCAACGGTACTTGGAATCCTTTCCTTTGCCCAGGCCTTTGCAATCATGCTTGGCTTAATCGATCTGTCCCTGTTGGGCGTGATGTCATTTTCCGCTACCTGCGGACTTCTGCTGCTTGAAAAAGGCTGCCCTGCCGCGCTTGCCATCCTGGTCATCTTCCTGGTAGGCGCCTCTATAGGCGCTTTGAACGGAGTGCTGATAGCAAAGCTGAAAGCAGTGGCACTGGTGGAAACCCTTGCCGTGAAGCTGACCCTGCTGGGGGCATTCCTGGTCATTACCCAGGGGCGCGCCATTACCAATATGCCGGATTCCTACAAATGGTTCGGGCAGGGAAGCGTTGCAGGCATTCCCACCCTTCCCATTGCATTAGTTGCAGTGTTTGTATTCGTATATATCCTGTGGAATAAGACACCCTATGGACGCAGTCTGTACGCGGTAGGCGGCAATGAGGACGCGGCTTATGTGTCAGGTATCAAGGTTGACAGGATAAAAATCATTGCCTTTACCATCTCAGGATTCCTGGCAGGCGTTGCCGGATTCTTCCTTTCCGCCTATATGGGGGCTGTCACCTCCACATTTGGTACCTCCTATGACATGAATAACATTGCAGCCACTGTAATCGGCGGCGTGGCGTGCAGCGGCGGCCAGGGAAATGTCCTGGGAGTGCTGGGCGGCGTCCTGCTCCTCACCGTCATCCAGGTGGGACTGCAGATACTGGGTGTATCCAGCTACTATGTGCAGATGATTAATGGCCTGATTATCTTTGTGGCAGTGCTTTTAGACGCAGTCAGGCTGAAGACACAGCAGGGCTGAAGGAAATTGGAAATAACCTCTTGCTATTTTCTCCCCAATCCATTAAAATCAGTTGTGGTTTATGCATTTTCATGTATAAACATAATAAGGGTTACATGAGGAGGAAAGTATGAATTACGGTGCATTAAGCCTGTTGCCGCCCATTGTCGCGGTTATCCTTGCAATCAGGAGCAGGAATGTGATCCTGTCCCTGTTCTGCGGGGGATTTGTGGGGGTCATGATATTCTGCGGGGGCAATCCGTTCCTGGCCGTGAAATCCATGATTGGCGATTACCTGTTTGTCCAACTGACGGACAGCTACAATGCAGGTGTGATTGTCCTGGTGGTATTTATCGGGGGATTTATTAAATTGATGGAGAAATCCGGGGGAGCACAGGCATTCAGCCAAAGCGTGTACCGGTACGTGAACACGAAGCTGAAGGCGCAGATGTGCGCGTGGGCTGGGGGAATCCTTATCTTTTTCTCGGACCTGGGAACGCCCCTTCTGGTGGGGCCGGTGTTCAGGCCGCTGTTTGACAAACTGAAGATATCCAGGGAAAAGCTGGCCTGGGTACTGGATTCCACCTCGTCCCCTGTGGCAATCCTGATTCCGTTCATCGGATGGGGCGTTTATATCATGGGGCTGATTCAGGCGGAGTTTGAGAATCTTGGGGTGGCGGAGTCTGATTATACGACCTTTGTCCGCGCAATCCCGTTCCAGTTTTATGCCATCCTTGCAATCATCATGATTCCTCTGGTGGCATTTACGAAGCTGGATTTTTCCCAGATGAAAAAGGCGGAAATGAGGGCTGGGAAGGAAAACAGGGCCGCTGACCTGGTCAAGGAGGAGATTGTCCATGAGACAAGGAATGGATATTCCCTTAAACATGCAAAGCCGATTATGGTAATCCTTCCGATTGTGGTTGTATTCGTAACCCTGTTCGGAACCCTGGCGCCTCTGGGATTCCCGTTCGCAAAGGTGGACGGCAACGCGTTCCGCGTGGCCCTGACCATGGGATATTTCTTTGGGGCAGTTGTCCTGATGGCGTTAATCTGCCTGTTTAAGGTCATGGATTTTAACGAAACATTCAAGGTATATGTGGGCGGTATGAAGGGGATGACAGATGTGGCCATTACCCTGATTCTGGCTTGGTCCCTGGGTAAGATGATCAGCGGGCTGGGGACGGCTGAATTCATAGTCAGATTCCTTCAGGACATGAGCTTTTCCGCATCCCTGGTGCCGGCTGCAATCTTCCTGTTCGGGGCGTTCATATCCTTTTCAACTGGCAGTTCCTGGGGGACGTTCGCCATCATGATGCCGCTTGCAATCCCGATGGCGCATGCATTCGGCATACCATTTTATATTGCGGTTGGTGCAGTCCTGTCCGGCGGCCTGTTCGGCGACCACTGCTCACCCATATCGGATACCACCATCCTGTCCTCCACAGGCGCGGAGTGCGACCTGGTGGAACATATCAAGACTCAGCTGCCCTATGCGGCTGTCAATGGAATCATAGCGTTCATTGCCTATATCATAGCAGGACTGACCGGAAGCGAGGCAGCCCTTGGCTTTGCGGTGGTTGCCCTGGTAGTCGTGATGGCAGTGCTGAACCGGATTACGGCGGCACGTCTGGCTGGTGGGGAATAGGGATAAAAAAACTCCGGAAATACGGCTTGGATGCATTTCCCATCAGGGGACGCATTCTGGAAATGAACCGTATTTCCGGAGTTTCCTATTATTTCTGTATCAGCTTCTGCATCTGTTCGATTTCTTTTTCCTGGACATCGATGATATCCTGGGCCAGTTTCTTTATTTCCTCCTGCTCTGAATAATCCAGGATATCCCTGGCCATATCCACAGCCATCTGATGATGCATGATCATGCCTTCTGCAAATGCCTGGTCTATGTTGTCGACGCCGGAAGGATTGATGTGATGGGACATGGAATCATCGGAGAACATCTCACTGTATTTTGCAAGGTAAGCGTCTTCATTTTCCTGATTCTTCTTTCCTTCTTTTTCGTATTTATTAACCAGGTCATTCATCTGGGCCAGTTCTTTTTTCTGAGCGGTAATGATATCCTGTGCCAGGGTCTCAAGGCCGGAAACTTCCCCGCCGTAGTCCAGATAGCTCTCCGACATTTTGATGGCAGCCTCATGATGAGGAATCATTCCTTTTAAAAAGTCAATGTCGGCACTGCCGGATTTTTCGCGGATCATCATGTCATCCATCATATTCATCATGATGGAATCCTGTTCGGTCAGGTAACGGCTCAGGTTATCGCCATTGCCGGATGCCTGGCCGCCGTGGGAGGAATGGTCCATATGGCTGTCGGCCATGGATGTGCCTTCTGAACCGTTCATGGAGCCGTTGTCCGTGCCGGACATGGAGGAGGATGCGGCGTTGGGATCCTCTGTCACCCCGCTTTCTGATGTGGTTCCGGTTTGCCCCTGGCTGTTGTTTTTCCTGTTCATGGATGCTGCCGCTGCCACGATGATGATGACCAGTGCAACGCAGATACCGATAATCCAGATACGCATGTTTTTGTTCATAGTAAAATCTCCTGTATTGTTAGATTGGTGGTTTGATAATAGATGGGGTTAGTATTTGCTGGTTTCTGGAAAATATACTGGTACAGCGTATTGTAAGTCCTTGCGCGGATGGTGGATGCTGGATTCACCGGTTTTTACGCAAGACAGTGCCGGGTCAGGGAAAAACGCGCCAATCTCCGTATCAATACTTGCAAATAAGAAGTCAATAAGGTAAAATGATACCATAAAACTAAATAACGCAAAGATAAAAACACAGTCCCGGCCGGTAGTCCGGGCGCAGTTCCAAAAATCTGTCAGTAACCTGCCTCCTCGGTTGTCCATTCTTTGCTGTTGAAAGCGAGGAGTGTTTTTTATGCAAAAAAGTAAACTGACAGTATTTTTTGACGGCATTTTCTGGATTGGTATCTATGAACGCATCCAGGATGGAAAGCTGGAAGCCTGCAAAATCACATTCGGGGCAGAACCAAAGGACTATGAGGTATATGAATTTCTTTTAAAGAACTGGAATAAACTGCGGTTCAGCCCGCCGGTGGAAGCTGGTGGGAAAAAGGAAACAAAGGTTAATCCCAAGCGCATGCAGAGGAATATCAGGAAACAGCTGGAAGCACACGGGACCGGGACCAAATCCCAGCAGGCATTAAGTCTCCAGAAGGAAGAGAATAAGTTGGCGCGCAAGGAGAAGGGCCGCAGGCAGAAGGAAGAAGAAAAACAGCGCCAGTTTGAAATCAGGCAGCAAAAGCGGAAAGAAAAGCACCGGGGAAGATGAATCAAAGATAAAAGCAGAAAACACAGCGGTAATTTACTGCTGTGTTTTCTGCTGGTTTTGGGGAAAAGAAATTGAACAAATAAAATATTGATAGTAAGATAAGGTATGCAGGCAGCAAAGGAGGTTTCAGCCATATGAAGATTGACCGTCTCATCGGTATTTTATCCGTCCTTCTCCAGAAAGAAAAGGTGACCGCGCCCTACCTTGCGGATAAATTTGAGGTATCCCGGCGCACCATCAACCGCGACATTGAGGATATATGCAAGGCAGGAATCCCCATAGTGACCACCAGGGGTGTGAACGGAGGCATTTCCATCATGGAAGGGTACAGGATGGATAAAACCCTGCTCACATCCAGGGAAATGCAGTCCATCCTGGCAGGACTCCGAAGCCTGGACAGCGTATCCTTTACCGGGCAGTACAGACAGCTGATGGACAAGCTGTCTGTGGGGAACCATGATCTGATTCATGTTGACAGCCATATCATGATTAACCTGTCCTCCTGGTACAAAGAGACCCTTACGCCTAAAATCCATCTGTTCCAGGAAGCCATCGAGGAATGCAGGCTGACCCGGTTTTCCTATTTTTCCCCGTCCGGCGAGACTTCCCGCTGCATTGAACCTTATACGCTGGTATTCCAGTGGTCATCCTGGTATGTGTGGGGATATTGCTGTCTCAGGGAAGATTACCGGATGTTTAAACTGAACCGTATGGCAGATTTGGAACTCTGCCCGGAGCATTTTACAAAACGTAATATGCCTGCTTATGAAAATGAACCCACAGGCCCGTTTCCGGTAAGGTTCCAGGTAAAGGCCATCTGCCAGCCGGCAGTCAAATGGCGCATCATAGAAGAGTTTGGGATTGAAAGCCTGAAGGAAATGGAAGACGGCCGTATTCTGTTCCAGGCAGGTTATTCCGATAAGGAGAATCTGATGGGGTGGGTCCTCAGCCTTGGCAGCCAGATAGAACTGCTGGAGCCGGAGGCGTTCAGAAAAGAACTGGCAGAGACCGCAGGCAGGATACGCGCACTGTATCAACCGGAGGATGGGGAATCGGTTATTTAGGCAGATAAAATGTATAAATATGACATTCTGTTGTCATGTTTGTGGTGTTATGATTGGAGAAAAATGAGGTGCTGAAGGCAATGGAATAGGATTAGAACCCGGCACGTGAAAGACAAGGAGGATGGCTATGGCTTCAAGTTTAGGATATGTACAATATGTTGCATCCCAGCTGGCGGGCGCGGGCGTGATTACCTATAAGAAATTATTCGGGGAATACGGCCTCTGGTGCGGCGGCAAGTTCTTTGGAACCGTGGAGGACAACCAGTTTTATGTGAAAATGACCAATGCGGGCCATCTGCTTTTACCGGACGCAGAACCGGCAGCTCCTCATGGAGGGGAACCGGGCATGTATCTGGTGGAGGATCTGGATGATGCGGACTTCCTTGCCAGGCTGGTCATCCAGACCTGCGGGGAACTGCCTGAACCCAAGGTGAAGAAGAAAGCGGGTAAAGCGAAGAAAATACACAGCACGGATGACGGAAGGTGATGTTCAGACCCATTCCCGGGAAGGCGTGCACTGAGTGGTGGGATGGAGCACTGGAAACAGGATTTCCAGATTTACCATTGGTTTCCTAAACATTTTCCATTGATTATGTGGTATTATATTTTTGTAACAGAAATGTAATATTTATGTAATAATAGGAGGACATACCATGAGGAAATTATCAGTTTGCCTTTTGACAGCAGCAACAGCCATGGCCGCAGCGGGCGCGGTTCCGGTAACCGCATTAGCAGCAACCGGTACATATAACATTCCGGGAGGAAAGATGATTGTCATCGGCGGCAGCATGAATGGTTCCAACTGTGAACTGCCTGGTTTCCCAGGTGTTAATATCCCGGGCATCAATATTCCAGGTTCCAATATCCCGGACAACAGTCTGCCTGCCCCGGATTTCCCAATCCCGGATTTCCCAGGTAATATGCTTCCGGATCAGCCCGGCGGCATGCTTCCGGACCAGCCGGGCAATCCTGCTCCGGACCAGCCCGGGACAGACGGTTCCCAGGACGCATTTGCCAATGAAGTCGTGAGATTGGTAAATGAAGAAAGGGCCAAGGCCGGCCTTCCGGCCCTTACCGTGGATAGAGGCGCAGCCAGCGCAGCCCAGGTAAGAGCCAAGGAGATAGAGAGATCCTTTTCACACACCAGACCGGATGGCAGCAGCTTTAATTCTGCCCTGACCGAAGCGGGTGTGAACTTCAGCGGAGCAGGGGAGAACATTGCCTATGGACAGAACTCACCGGAAAAGGTGATGGAGGGCTGGATGAACAGCTCCGGCCACAGGGCCAATATCCTGAACAGCAGCTATACCTCCATCGGCGTAGGACATTACCAGAACGCATCAGGCGTTAATTACTGGACCCAGTTATTTATCCGCTAACATACATATGGATTGGACTGCAGTTACAAAGTAAAATCAGGGCGGCCGCACGGATTATCAATCGGTGCGGCCGCCTTTTGTCATAGGCGTGTTTGTTCCGGTGCCACACAACTTATGAAAAAAATTACTATATAAGTCATAAATATTAAAATAAGGGATGCTATCCGTATGAATCTGGAACTATTTACATACAAAACAGAATGAAGTATCATAAGGTCATCAGAGACAGACAACTATAAACGTTGAAAAAGGAGAAGGAAAATGAAAGCATTTAATTTATGTATCGTGGGAGGCGGGAGTACCTTTACCCTTGGATTCCTCAAGTCATTTGTCAGGCTCAGGGAAGAATTCCCTTTGAAGAAGCTGGTGCTGTTCGATATTGATGCAGAACGCCAGGAACCCATTGGAAAATATGGGGAGATCCTTTTCAGGGAGCGGTTCCCGGAACTGGATTTTTCATATACCACAGACTGCAGGGAAGCGTATGAGGGGATGGACTTTGTGTTCATGCAGATGCGCGCAGGCGGGCTTCCCATGCGCGCCAAGGACGAGCATATACCGCTGAGCATGGGAATCATCGGACAGGAGACATGCGGGGCAGGCGGAATGGCCTACGGACTCAGGTCCTGCGTGGACATGATTAAGGCAGTGCACGATATCCGCAGATATGCGCCTGACGCCTGGATCCTGAATTATTCCAACCCGGCTGCCATTGTGGCGGAAGCGCTCCGAAGGGAATTTCCCGGGGACAGGAGACTTTTAAATATCTGCGACCAGCCGGAGAACGTGGTGCGTTCCTGCAGCCGTCTCCTTAACTGCAGCTGGGAAGATCTGGACCCGGTATACTTCGGACTGAACCATTACGGATGGTTTACCCACATGTATGACAGCCGCACAGGCGAGGACCTGCTTCCTAAAATCAGGGAAATGGTTGCCCGGAACGGTTTCCTTCCCCAGGATGCCGAGCAGAGGGACAAATCCTGGCTGGACACCTATGGGATGGTGCAGACCCTTATGGCGGATTTCCCGGATTTCCTGCCCAATACATACGACCAGTATTACCTGTACCCTGAATATAAGGCCAGCCACCTGGATCCTGATTTCACCCGTGCGGACGAGGTCATGGCAGGAAGGGAGAAGCGCGTATTCGGCGAGTGTGAGGAGGTAATCAGGGAAGGTAAGCTGGGGGACAGGTTTGATGCTATTTCCGATGCCCATGCCGAGATGATGATTAAGGTTGCCGAGGCCATTGCTTACAATAAGAATGACAGACACATTCTGATTGTTGAGAACAACGGAGCCATTGCCAATATGCAGGACGATGCCATGGTGGAGGTGGTGTGCGAACTGGGAGCCAACGGCCCGCGTCCCATGAGGGTGGGAAATATCCCCCAGTTCAACCTGGGACTCCTGGTGAACCAGGTATCCTGTGAGAAGCTGATTGTGGATGCTTATTTTGAGAACTCCTACCAGAAGGCACTGGAGGCATTCACCCTTAACCGTCTGATTAACGATGCCAAGAAGGCGAGGAAGGTGCTGGATGCGCTGATTGAAGCAAACCGGGGGATGTGGCCTGAGTTAAGATGATCCGTAGGATAATTTGGAGGGAAAGGATAGTAAGATTATGGGGAAGAATAAAGTAATGGATTTTTTCTCGGCGCTGGGACGCAGCCTGCTGATGCCCATTGCGGCCCTGGCCGCATGCGGTATTGTACTGGGACTGACTTCCGCGCTTATGAAAGCACAGGTACAGGCGGCGGCCCCGTTTTTACAGCAGGAGCTTCTGTATTTCATCATCTCAACGTTAAATAAGGTTGCGGGTGTTGTATTTACACTGATTCCGGTCCTGTTTGCCATCTCCATCTCCTTCGGGATGGCGAGGGAGGAAAAGGAGATAGCCGCATTTGCAGGTTTTATCGGATACTATACGTTTTTAGTGGCCTCTTCCTGTATGATCCAATCAGGATTCATGAACTTTGGGGCGCTGAAGATATCTACCATCCTGGGGGTGGAAACGCTGGATATGGGCGCGGTGGCGGGTATTGTTACCGGCGTGGTGACTGCCGCGCTGCACAACCGGTACCATAAAATCACGTTCCCAGTGGCTATCTCCTTTTATGGGGGCAAACGTTTTGTGGCGATTGTGGTCATTCTGGCAATGGCTGCCGTGGGCCTGGCGGCGCCCTTTGTCTGGTCACCCGTATCCATGGCCATTGACGGCATGGGCGGGCTGATATCCGCTACCGGGCTGGCAGGGGTATTCGGATACGGCTTCCTGGAGCGCCTGCTGATCCCCACCGGGCTTCACCATGTGCTTAACGGCATTTTCCGTACCACCTCCATCGGCGGTGTCTATGAGGGGGTGGAGGGCTGCCTGAACATTTTTCTGCAGTTTATTGATAAGGTGGATATCTCGCAGCTTAAGCCTTTTACCGTGTTCCTGGGACAGGGCAAGATGCCCATGATGATGTTCGGTCTTCCGGCAGCGGCGCTGGCCATTTACAGGACATCCCCGCCGGAGAAAAAGGCAAAGGTGAAGGCGCTGATGATTGCGGGCGTTGCCGCCAGTATTGTATCCGGCATCACCGAGCCGCTGGAATTTTCCTTTATGTTCATCGCACCTCCCCTGTATCTGTTCCACGCATTGATGGGCGGGCTTTCCTTCATGCTGATGTCCGCGTTTAACGTCATCATTGGAAATACGGGAGGCGGCCTCATTGATTTCCTCATATGGGGCGTGTTCCAGCCAGGCTCGCACTGGTATTGGGTATTGATTACCGGACCGTTTTTCTCAGCGGCATACTATTATGTGTTTAAATGGTATCTTAGCAGAAAACAGCTGTCCATTGACGTGTCCGATGAAGAGCCGGAACAGGAGACCAAGGGGGGCAGCCTTGATGAGAAACAGCATATCCTTGCGTCCAGGATCATTGAAGGACTTGGGGGACGTGAGAACATCGTGGTGGTGAATAACTGTCTGACAAGGCTTCGGGTTGATTTAAAGGATATGGCGCTGGTAAATGATGAGTTATTGAAGAAGACCGGGGCCATGGGATTTGTCCGTCCCAGCGACGTGCACATCCAGGTGATCTATGGACCGAAGGTCGAAGGGATTGCATCCCATGTAAGGGAAGTATTGAAATATTAGGCTGTGTAAAAAGCATTGGCCTGGCCATACGGCAGGTCTTCTATCAAGGTATGAACTTGTTAGAAGACCTGTTTTTATTATGTGGATCAGGAGGTTTTCTGTGTTAGTGATGGCAAAACAGATGTATTTCTGCTAAAATTCAAATATATGGAAAATCATAAGATGGAGGAATGCCATGGAATATCATGATAAATATTTCACAAGGGAAGAAATCATCCGGAAATTCCAAGTGTTTGACGGTGAAAAAACACTTGGGGAGGTGGATGTAAGGGATGTGTTCCACACACAGGTGCCTGCCAAGGGGATTGCCGGCTGCGTCATTGAGCAGAGCGTATTGTCCATGAAACAGAATTCCACACAGGAAGCCGATCTGTCAATCCTACAGGCGGACGGCAGTTATAAGGATACGGAATTAAAGGTCACCGGGGTAGAACCTTCCAATAAACAGGGGGAGAAATACGCGGCAAAGGAGCCCATGTCACTGACAGCCGTCAGCATCGGGGTGATAGAACATGAGAAATTTTTGGAATCCCATTTTTATAATAAGATTGCCCATATGCTGTTCGTGTTCTATGTCTATGACAGGAAAAGCGGACAGAAGGTGGTTCCCTATGCTGAATATGACAGGTTTCCGGTTTTGGGATATAAGTTCCTTGATATTGCAGATGATAAGGATGAATTGGCAAAGTTTGAAAATGACTGGACCCAGGTCCATGATTATCTGCTCAGTATAGAAAACCGGGAGGACCGGTATGATTTATATCCGCTGCTGCATCAGAAAATAAAGAAAGACCTGTTTTACATTGACATTGCCCCAAGATTTAAGCAGCAGCCAAGGCAGACGCCCAGATTCCGGTTTAAGAAATCCTATGTAAATACATTGTTCCAGGGCTTCTACAATCATAAATTAGAAAAGCTCAGTGAGGAATTTAATTCATACAGCGAATTAGACCATAGGCTGCACGCGCTGACTAAACAGTATCGCGGCCGGACCGTGGAAGAACTGATACATATATTTGACATAGAAGTGAAGGACATTCATAAGCTATGTAAACATATAACGGAAACAATTGTCGTGCGTATGCTTGGCGGAACATCCAAAAGAATCAGCAGCATAGAATTATTTGAAAAAATCGGACTGATAGCAAAGACCATTACTGTCACGAAAAAGGGTATGGAAACAGAACAGATGAAACTGTTTACCATGGACCTGGATGAAATAACAAATCCCTCCCTTGAGTATGAAGACACAAGCTATTATGAGTATTTCAGCAATCATCAGATGCTGTGCATCATGTTTGAGGAACCATGCACGGCTGCGCCTCTGAATGATAATGTATTCCTGGGATTCAAGAGACTGGTCTTTGATGATGGGATGATAAACGGGACAATCAGGAATGTATATAAGGACATTTCAGATAAGATCAATAACAACGGTGTGGTGGAAAGCTATGTATACCGGAAGGATGGTAGGCAGCGGATTAATGATACCGGGGTTCCCATGACAGCATTGAATTTTCCCAAACAGGCCCAGTCGTCTGTTTTTGTAAGAGGTACGGGTACGGACAGCAATTCGAAACCGTGGGTATTTAAAGGCCGTGCAGCGGATGGGACAGATACCATACATGCCTATTCCCAGCAGATATGGATAAAAGGAAGATATATAACCGATATGTTAAGGAAAATTGATTTCATATAAGTGCCGGGGACACGTATCGATTTGAATCAATCCGGTCTAATCAATCCAATCTAATCAATCCGGGAATCCTGCCTGGTCTGTGCGGCCAGTTCAATCAGCAGCTGGATGATGGTCAGGATGCCCAGACGGGGATTGATATCAACATGGCGGTATTCTTCATTCTGGTCGTTTGTACAGAGGGCGATTGTGCTGTATGGAATCAGGGGGCTGTCCTCCTCACAGGTAAGCAGGACCGTGGTGGTTCCCCGGTCCCTGGCCCTTTGGAACACGGAGAGGTAGCGTCTGGCATCCCCGTGGGCCGTGATGATGAAGAGCACGGCATCGCTGCTGAGTTCATAGGCAAGCCCGTTCAGCAGGCGCTGCCACTCAATGAGGATACAGGGGTAGTCCAGGGAGGTGAGGACGGTCTGAAGATATTTGGCGGCCAGTGAGCTTAAGTTGGAGCCGTATATATAGATGGGCCGTCCGCTGGTGAGGAGGCCTGCGATCTCTTCCAGCTTTGCAACGTCAATCTGCTCCAGATTATCCCTGAACAGGGCCAGGGTATGATACATCAGGTCATCTGAAGACGGGGTCATATGAAGCTGCTTTAACTCGCCCCGGACCTGGTATTTAAATTCATTATAACCCTTCAGGCCCAGCTTCTGGCAGAAACGGACAATGGTCGCATTGGAGGTATAGAGGCTGGCGCTGAGGTCATTGAGGCTGGTATATATGGAAGCAGGCAGATTGGATTCAAAATATTGGAGGATTTCCTCCTCTGTCCCGGTAAGGTCCAGCTGGTGGGCTTTTTCAAATATGGGAATCATGGTTTCCTCCTTGAGGCTGTTCTCCGGACCGTTTATAACCCAGATAACAGCGTATGATGCTGTTGATTACATAAAATACGGGAAGCCTTGAGGTGAACTCCGCTCCGCGGTTCTCCCGCTGGTCGGTGAAAAAGCGGAAACTGACCGTGGCCAGGCCAGCCACCTCGTTGCTGGTGTATGGGGTAATGGAGAGGACCGGTATATCATTCATGCGGGCAATTTTGCCCAGGCGTACGGTTGGCCCGAAATTCCCCGTGGTGCTGATAAGTATCAGCAGGGATTCGGTATGGACATTCCTTAATATGTGTTCCCCCATTTTGGCGGATTCAATCTTATATACGTTCTGGCGTCCGATGGAGAACAGAAGTTTCTCAAAATAGTCGCTCAGTATGCTGGTGATTCCGCCGGGCGCCCAGAGATAGATGGGACAGCTGCTGTCAAAATAGCGGAAGGTGCGTCCAAGCTGGTCTTCGGATATCAGCTTGGAGGTCCCTTCAATATCAGAACACAGGCTGTCCATCATCATCCAGGTAGTAAAATCCTGGGCCTTATGGGTGTCAGGCCGGGATGGCTCCTTCTTAGCCGCGGCCCTCAGTGCGTACTTCAGTTCTGCGAAGCCGGAATATCCCAGCTTTTTACAGAACCGCAGGATGGTTGCGGAGGAGTAGCACACCTGGGAGGCCAGGGCCTGGATGCTCATGTCCGGCACGTCCTCGCCGTGCTCATAGACGAATTTCAAAATATTCAGCTCATTGTTGCTCAGGCTTTTGATGACGGCATCGTCCAGGTGCAGTGTGACCATAGGAACCTCCTTGTAAACGTTTGTGTCCATTTTATCACGAATCAGCCATAAGCCGCCAGTATTTTGTAAAGGTATTTTGATTTTCATTTAATTTATATGAAACACTTCCACAATCCGCTTTTTTATACTATAATACAATAGTTGAAGATAAATATCATGTACAGGAGACAATACATATGGAAAGAAAAGTAGGTACAGTTTCAAGGGGAATCCGCTGCCCGATCATAAGGGAGGGCGACAATCTGGCAGAAATTGTGGTGAACAGTGTTCTGGAAGCAGCAGAGAGCGAGGGCTTTGAAATCCGTGACAGGGATGTCATCTCCGTGACGGAATCCGTGGTTGCAAGGGCCCAGGGAAATTATGCCCCGATTCAGGCCATATCAGAGGATGTCAGGGCAAAGCTGGGAGGAGGGACCATCGGTGTCATATTCCCAATCCTGTCCAGAAACCGTTTCTCCATCTGCTTAAAGGGAATCGCAGGAGGCGCAAAGAAGGTCGTCCTTATGCTCAGCTATCCCACGGACGAGGTGGGCAACTCACTGGTATCCCTGGACCAGGTAGATGAGGCCGGAATCAATCCATACAGCGACGTGCTTACCCTGGAGCGTTACAGGGAGCTTTTTGGGGAGAACAGGCATGAATTTACCGGAGTGGACTATGTGGATTATTACTGTCAGATCATCAGGGACGCGGGCGCGGAGGCGGAAGTTATTTTTGCCAATAATCCCAAGGAGATCCTTAACCATACCAGCCGGGTCCTGACCTGTGACATACATTCCCGCGCAAGGACCAAGCGTATCCTTAAGGCGGCCGGAGCAGAGGTGGTGTGCGGAATGGACGATATCCTGAACGCGCCGGTCAATGGAAGCGGATGCAATGAGAAGTACGGGCTTCTCGGATCCAACAAGTCTACGGAGGACAGCATCAAGCTCTTCCCAAGGGAATGCACGGACCTGGTCCTGGATATTCAGAAGCAGATGCTTGACAGGACAGGAAAGCATGTTGAAGTCATGGTATACGGCGACGGGGCATTCAAGGATCCGGTAGGAAAGATCTGGGAACTGGCCGACCCATGTGTTGCCGTTGCCAATACAGAAGGGCTGGAGGGAACCCCCAACGAAGTCAAGTTAAAATACCTGGCTGACAATGACTTCAGGGATTTGTCAGGCGAAGCATTGAAGGACGCCATCTCACAGAGAATCAAGGAGAAGAAGTCCAACCTGGTTGGAGACATGTCTTCCCAGGGAACCACCCCAAGACGCCTTACGGACCTCATTGGTTCGCTCTGCGACCTTACCAGCGGCTCCGGGGACAAGGGGACTCCGATCATCCTGGTACAGGGGTATTTTGATAACTATACCAATTAGAAGCGGAGTAAATAGCCGTTTGGACTGTTACGTATGGGCAGCTTCAGCAATCCTGCACCCGCAGGATTGGTGGAGCTGTTTCGGTGTAAGGTATCAGTATGTGTGTAAAATTAAAAAAGAAAGAGGATATCATGGGTAAAAAGAAGTTTGGGATTATGGGAAATGGCTATCTGGCCGGAATTATAGTGGACGGTTATCTGAGCGGCATTTTAGATGAATACGAGTTGGTGGGGGTGATGGGACGCACCCCGGATAAGACTGCCGCCATAGCTGGACGAGGCGGATGTAAGGCATGCGGCACGGTTGAGGAACTGCTGGCCCTGAAACCCGATGTCGTGGCAGAGGCCGCATCCGTACAATGTATAAGGGACAACGCAGAAAAGATATTGTCCTCGGGTGTGGATCTGATTGTGCTTTCCATCGGCGCATTTGCAGATAAGGCATTGTATGATAAGATAAAAGAGACAGCCACGGAGCATGATACAAAAGTACATATTGCTTCCGGGGCAGTGGGCGGGTTTGATGTGCTGCGCACCGTATCCCTGATGGGTCAGGCCAAGTCCGGCATCTGCACCAGGAAGGGACCGGCATCCCTTAAGAATACCCCTCTGTATGATGATGCATTGATGACGGAGGAGGGAGAAAAGCAGGTTTTCAAAGGCAATGCCAAGGAGGCAATCTCCATACTGCCAACCAAGGTGAATGTAGCGGTGGCCGCGTCCCTGGCAACGACCGGACCGGAGGACACCAGCGTGGACATTTTCAGCGTGCCCGGAATGATAGGGGATGACCATAAGATAACTGCAGAGATAGACGGGGTAAAGGCGGTTGTGGACATCTACTCCAGTACCAGCGCCATTGCGGGATGGAGTGTGGTGGCGGTGCTCAGGAACCTTGTGTCGCCAATCGTGTTCTGACAATCTGCAGGCATTGTTTCAGGAAAATAAATAAGAACAGGAGAAGGAATCCATATGTTTAAGAAAATCGTTGCGATTGAGCCGGTGAACCTGGTTCCAAAGGCAGAAGAGGAGCTGCGCCGGTATGCCGGGGAAGTTAAGATTTATGAAGATATCCCTGGGGATGACCAGGAAATCATACAAAGGATTGGGGACGCGGACGGTGTCCTTGTAAGCTATACGTCAAGAATCAGCGCCCATGTGATTGAAAGCTGTCCTTCCATCCGCTACATCGGCATGTGCTGCAGCCTTTACTCGGAGGAAAGCGCCAACGTGGACATTGCATGCGCCAGGGCCAACGGCATCACCGTGCTGGGAATCCGGGATTACGGGGACCGGGGAGTGGTGGAATATGTGGTCAGTGAACTGGTGCGTTTCCTTCACGGCTTTGACCGTCCCATGTTCCGGGAAATGCCCATTGAGATTACGGACCTGAAAGTGGGTATTATCGGTATGGGCGTTTCCGGCGGAATGATTGCGGACGCCATGAAGTTCATGGGCGCCGACCTTTCCTATTACAGCCGTTCCAGGAAAATGGACAGGGAAGCCCAGGGCATGGCATACCGTCCCTTAAAAGAACTTCTGGAATACAGCGAGGTGGTGTTCACATGCCTGAACAAGAACGCCATCCTGCTCCACGAGGAGGAGTTCGGCCACCTTGGCACGGGCAAGATCCTTTTCAACACGTCCATAGGGCCGGCCTTTGACATCCCGGCGCTTAAAGCATGGCTGGACCGGGAAGGCAATTACTTTGTCTGCGACACGGAGGGCGCTTTGGGAGATCCTTCCGGAGAGCTTATAAAGCATCCTCATGTATTCTGCGCCCACATATCGGCAGGAAGGACCAGGCAGGCCTTTGACCTTCTGAGCGCCAAGGTGCTGGATAACATCCGCACGTTCCTGGCTGAATAAATTCAAAACGGCCCTTTTAACGTATCGCAGTTCTCCAGATTATCACATATCTTTTCCAGGCTGGTACAGAACTGTTCCATCTCTTCATCGGACAGGCCCTTCCATATCTGCCTGTCCGCAAAGTCAAGGATCTGATGGACTTTATCTGCTTCCTCCACACCTGCCTCTGTGAGACAGATGAGGAAGGAGCGGCGGCAGCCAGGGTCCCGTTCCCGGACCAGGTACCCGGATTCCTCCAGGCGGTCCAGGGAACGGGACATGGTGGTCACATCCATATGGCAGATATCTGCCAGTTCTTTCTGGGTAACATGGTCCTTGACCAGCAGGGAATCCAGTATCCGGGCATGGCCCTGGCCAAAGGTAAGGCCGATGGAGTTAAAGAACGGCTGGAGAAGGCGTTTACGCGCCTTCTCCGCCCTTACAAGCAGGCGGCGGACCTGATAACGTTCAATCATAGTACAGACTTCCTTTCCATAATGGTTCATTCCAACTCAAACTGTCCGGTATAAAGCTGATAATACCGTCCCTTCTGTTCCAGCAGTTCATCGTGGTTCCCACGCTCAATAATCTCCCCTTTTTCCAATACCATGATAGCCTTGGAGTTGCGCACCGTGGACAGGCGGTGGGCGATGACGAACACGGTACGTCCGTCCATCAGGGCGTCCATTCCTTTTTCAATGAGTTTTTCCGTCCTGGTGTCAATGGAGCTGGTTGCCTCATCCAGAATCAGCACAGGCGGACGGGAGATGGCGGCCCTTGCAATGGCAAGAAGCTGACGCTGGCCCTGGGACAGGTTGGAACCGTCACTGTGGAGCATGGTGTCGTATCCCTGGGGAAGACGGCGGATGAAGGAGTGGGCATTGGCAACCTTGGCCGCGTTCACCACATCCTCATCTGCTGCATCCAGGCGCCCATACCGTATATTGTCGGCAATGGTCCCGGTAAAGAGATGGGTATCCTGTATGACCATGGACAGGGAGCGGCGCAGGTCATCCTTTTTAATGTTCCTGATATCAATGCCGTCATAAGTGATGCTGCCGCTGTTGATTTCATAAAAACGGTTGACCAGGTTGATGATGGTGGTCTTGCCTGCCCCTGTGGAACCCACAAAAGCGATTTTCTGCCCGGGTTTGGCATATAGGCTGATGCCGTTCAGTATGGTTTTTTCAGACGTATACCCGAACACCACCTGATTGAAACGCACATCGCCTTTCAGTGGGATAAGACGGAAGGATGAGGCATTTGGGTCTGCATCCGCTGATACCGCCACCCCGGCCGGCACCTTCCACGCAAAGTCCTTTGTGAATCCGCTGCACTCCTTCATTTCCCCGTTTTCGTCCACCGCCACATTGCAGAGCGTCACGCTGCCTTCGTCCAGTTCCTGTCCTTCGTTCATCATATCGAAGATGCGCTCCGCACCGGAGAGGGCTGCCAGCAGGAAGTTAATCTGCTGCGTGAACTGGTTCATGGGCATGGCGCTCTGGCGCACATACACCAGATAGGATGCAAGGGTTCCAAGGTCCGTAAGCCCTGCCAGTGCAAAAAGACCGCCCACACATGCCGACAGGGCGTAATTGATATAGGACAGGGAAACGATGGTGGGGACCGTCATGCCGGAATAGGTGAGGGCTTTGGTGGCGGCTGCCCGGAAGGCCTCGTTGCGGCGGCAGAACTCCTCATAATCCTGGGCTTCGTGGTTAAATACCTTCTCAACCTTCTGCCCGGCAACCATTTCCTCCACAAATCCATTGATGCTTCCAAGGTATTTCTGCTGCTGTACAAAATATTTCCTGCTCCGTCTGCCGTTGAAACGGATGAACAGTATCATAAGGGCCAGGAAGACCATGACAATCAGCGACAGCTGCCAGCTCAGTATAAGGAGCATGGTCAGGGTGCCGGTGATGGTGATGAAGCTCTGTATCATCATGGCAAAGCTGCTGTTAAGCGCCTCGCTAATCGTATCCACGTCGTTGGTGAACCGGCTCATCAGTTCCCCGTGGGTATGGGCGTCAAAGTAGGTCAGGGGAAGGCGCTGGGTGTGGACAAACAGGTCGGAACGTATCTCGCTTACCACCTGCTGGGAAATGTGGACCATCATCTGGTTGTACGCATAGCAGGACAGCGCCCCGCACAGGTACAGGATTCCCATGAGTATGAGCATTTTCACAAGACCCGGTATATCGCCGGGGATGATATAGTTGTTGATGACTGGTTTTAAAAGGTAGGTTCCCAAAATGCTTGCCGAAGCGCTGACCGTGACCAGGAGCGCAATCATCAGCATATACCATTTATGGCGTCCAAGGTAGCTTAACATCTGCATCAATGTGCGTCTGGTATTTTTCGGTCTGTTATAATTTGCTATTCTTGCCATTACAGATTCGCCCCTTCCTGCTGGGAATAATAGATTTCCTGGTAAATCCTGTTCGTTGCCAAAAGCGTTTCGTGGCTGCCGGACGCATTGATCTTCCCATCTTCCAGGATGATGATCTGGTCCGCGTGAAGCACGGAGGAAATGCGCTGGGCAATGATGATTTTGGTGGTTCCCGGCATGTACTGCGCCAGGCCATCCCTTATCCTGGCCTCCGTGGCCGTGTCCACCGCGCTGGTGGAATCATCCAGTATCATTACCTTTGGCGATTTGAGGATGGCCCTGGCAATGCACAGACGCTGCTTCTGGCCGCCGGACACATTGACGCCGCCCTGGCCAAGCTCCGTATCATATCCCCGTTCCAGCCGGTCAATGAATTCATCCACACAGGCAATGTGGCATGCCGTTTCGATTTCCTCATCTGTCGCGTCCTCCTTGCCCCAGCGCAGGTTATCCTTCACGGTCCCGGAGAACAGGGTATTCTTCTGCAGCACCATTGCAATGGAATCCCTCAGATGCTTTAAGGGGTATTCCTGGACCGGATGGCCGTCAATATAGACCGTGCCGGAGGTTGCCTCATAAAGTCTTGGAATCAGCTGGACCAGCGTGCTTTTAGCCGCCCCGGTCTGTCCGATGATACCCACGGTCTGCCCGGGTTTGATATGGAAGGAAATATCAGACAGCACATACTCGGCCGCATCCTTATTATATTTAAAATACACATGTTCAAACCGTATATCACCCTGCTCCACATTCAGGTCCAGGGCCATGTCTTCCTTAATGTCGATTTCCTCGTCCATGACCTCCGAGATACGCTTCCAGGAAGCCAGCGCCCTGGTGGTCATCAGGAACACATTGGAAAACATCATCAGGGAATTAAGCACCTGAAGCACGTAACTGAGGAATCCTGTCAGTTCGCCCACCTTGACGCCGCCCACGGTCACCAGCCTGCCCCCGAACCAAAGGATGCAGAGGATGGTGGAATACATGACAAACTGCATGGCAGGCATATTGAGGGCTGCCAGGCCAAAGGCGTGTTGTGCGGTGTCCCGCAGGTTGGTATTGACCTGTTCAAATTTCTGTATCTCATAATCCCCGCGGACATAGGACTTCACCACGCGGATGGCCGTGAGGTTTTCCTGGATGATCCGGTTGACCAGGTCAATGGCGCCCTGCATCACTCCGTACAGGGGCCGTACATGGCTGATGATCAGGAACAGCAGGATGCCAAGCACCGGGGCAGCCACGAAGAAGACCAGGGCCAGCTTCGGATTAATATAGAAGGAAGCCACCATGGCCGTCAGCATCATCACCGGGGAACGGAACCCGGGGCGCATGCCTGTTGCAAGGGAGTTCTGTATGGTGGTCACATCGCTGGTAAGCCTTGTGACAAGGGATGAACTCCTGAAATGGTCTGTGTTGGCAAAGGAAAACTGCTGGAGCTTTGCAAACTCCGCCTTGCGGATCTCAGCGCCCACGCCCTGGCCGCACCGGGCCGAGAACATGGCCGAACCCTGCCCCAGAACCAGGGATATCAGGGCAAAAAACACCATCTGCAGCCCCTTCATCAGAATATAGTGCCGGTCGCCGCTGGCAACCCCCACGTCCACAATGGACGCCATCACAAGGGGGATGATAAGCTCAAACACAGTCTCCAGCTCGATGCATAGGACTGCCAGGGCGGCATCCCTTTTGTATGGCCGCAGATACTTTAGAAAATCCTTCATTCCGGATTCCTCCTTGTTGCATTTAATCTTTATGGAACTGAATTGCATGAGCAATAGTTGCATATGCAATTATTGTATGCTCATGTGTTGAAAATGTCAACGTGGTTGTGGTATACTTCTTAATAATGTTGTTTCAACAAATATTAGCAAGGATTCTCGCATCCTCTAAGGTGGTGAAATGAATTGCCAAAAACAAACTTAACGGCAGTGGTGGGCGGAGAGTAATCGGTATCCCCTACTGCCATGAGGTCAACCACGTATCTACGTAGGATGCAGCCGCACTTCGACAATATACCGAGCGTGGATTGAAATGATTCAGACAAGAGGAGAAGCATATGAGGAAAATTTATTCCGGCGCCCTGCTGTTCACAGCCGCCATGATATTCACCATGGGAACGCCGGTTACGGCAATGGCCTACGGACCGGGAAGCAGCGTGTATCACAGGGGCGGCCCTGGAGTGGACTATGATTACGGCACAGGATCCCCCGGCAGCTATGGCTATGGCTGGGGCCCGGGAGGGTATGATTACGGCGTGGGCCCGTCCGGGGTCATGGACTATGGCGGGCCATCGGGCACCCAGGGCAATGCCCAGGTCACCTCGGACAACGTGGTAAGGGCATATCCCGGCTTTAACACCAATGTGCCGGACACGTCCAGCTACGAATTCAACCCGGATTACTGGTGGGACTGGGATGACGATGACTGGGATGACTGGGACGATGACGACGACTGGTGGTATTACAGCGGAGGTCCCGGCGTCCAGTACGGACAGGGCTGGCGTTACAGCCCCAACGGCTGGTGGTTCCAGCTTTACGGAGGCAGCTGGCTGTCCAATGGATGGCAGCTCATACACAGCCGCTGGTACCGCTTTGACCAGAGCGGGTACATGGTCACGGGCTGGTTTACGGATGGGGACGGCAACCGCTACTATCTGAATCCCGTGGATGACGGCACCCTTGGCATGATGCGCACGGGCTGGCAGGTCATTGACGGCAGGTCCTATTATTTCAACACGCAGTCAGACGGCACCATGGGACGGCTGTTTGTGAACGCCACCACCCCTGACGGCTACCAGGTGGGGGCGGACGGGGCGCTGATCCAGTAGGACGCAGCCGCGGCGCTGATCCGGTAAAACGCGGAGGCGGCAGGATTTTGATATGATTAGGAGGGGAAATGGCTTTATTCCGGAAGATTGTTGTAGATGGACATGAATATGAGTGGAAATATACCTTTGACGACTATGACTGGCAGGAGCCGTCCCATCTTGTGTTCCGCTCCGTGGACCGGAAGCTGAAGATAATCCTGTATTTCCGTTCGCCTGGATGGGAAATCGGCAAGTGCCCGTTTAACGCAGGCCTGCCGGCTGTGAAAGACGGCGGACCGGTTATCGTGAATATGAACCAGCCCCGGTTCGTGGCGGAGCTGCTGCGCTATCTGCTGGAATACCGCCTGGGGCCATCATCCCGGGGGATTCTGGTATACAGGGACGGCCTGGATATCCTCCATGAACTGGGGTACCGGTTCGAGTACTCCCTGGGAAGCAGAACCCATGCTGCCCGGACAGAAAACTGAAAGAGAGGGAAACTTTGTGGATACTGATTTCATCAACCTGACAGCGGAGAACCTTGCCCATGAGCATTTATGCTGTATCATCCGCAGTAAAAAGCCCCATCCGGGGATTGAGGCAAAGCGGCAATGGCTTTCGGAACGGCTGAAGGAAGGCCATGTCTTCAGGAAGTTAAATGAAAAGGCAGTGGTTTTTATTGAATATGCCCCTCTTGAAACCGCCTGGGTCCCCATCCTTGGGGACAATTATTACTATCTGTACTGCCTGTGGGTTTCGGGCAGTTACAAGGGAAAGGGCTATGGAAAGGCACTGATGGAATACTGCCTGGCCGATGCGAGGGAGAAAGGGAAATCCGGCGTCTGCATGCTTGGGGCAAAGAAACAGAAATCCTGGCTTTCCGACCAGTCCTTTGCCAGGAAGTGCGGTTTTGAGGTGGCCGATACCACGGATGACGGATATGAGCTTCTTGCCCTTTCCTTTGACGGGACAACGCCAAAGTTCGCACCAAACGTTAAAAAGCAGGAAATCGAAAGCCAGGACCTGACCATTTATTACGATGCCCAATGCCCCTATATCCCCCAGAACATTGAGAGGATAAAACAGTTCTGCAGGATCAATGATGTCCCCGTATCCCTGATTCCGGTGGATACGCTGGAAAAAGCGAAGGCACTGCCCTGTGTATTCAATAATTGGGCCGTGTTTTACAAAGGGGTTTTTGAGACAGTGAACCTGCTGGATGAGGCTTATCTAAAAAGGATCCTGAAAAAACAGGACGCCCAATCATAAAAACAGAGGACCGTCCTCCTGCGGCAAGCAGGGGCGCGGTCCTCTGTCCTTATCGTATGGTATCTTTTGTTAAGACCAGAACAAACTCATTCTCTTTCGTGATATCCTTCATTGGTAAAATGAAAATCCTGCAAGGGGTCCGTCCCATCCGGAGTGTGTGATGGAGTTGTAATGCAATCTGGGAATTTCTTATGCCTGCCTGCCCGCAGTGCGGCGGGGGCGGCTGATTTAATATGTGCCGGAATCACCGGACCCTTACAGTTGTTTTTCATCCGTTCATAATGTTAATGCAGGATCCGGCTTTTTTATTGCAAAAAAAAATTGCCGCTTATTGCCAGTGGTTTTAATATATGATAATATAAAGGTTGTTTTACGGAAAAGAGGATAAGATCATGATACAGTATCTCATTGTATGCCCGCTTGTGTTCGTGGCCGGACTGGTTGATTCCATTGCCGGAGGAGGCGGGCTCATTTCCTTGCCTGCATATCTCATTGCAGGGGTACCTGCCCATATGGCCCTTGGAACCAACAAAATGAGTTCCGCCATGGGAACTGTCGTGTCCACGGCCCGGTTTGCCAGGAACGGCTATCTTCGCGGGAAAATGCTCATGGCCGTATGTTCGGCCGTGGCGGCGCTCATCGGTTCAGCCCTGGGCGCCCATCTGGCCCTGATGGTGCCGGGGGAAGTCATCAAGCACATGATGATAGTGGTATTGCCCATTGTCGCATTCTATGTATTAAGGAATAAGGACATGGGGGAAAATGAAAAGACAGGCACCATCCCACAGGCAAAGGTATTTGCAATCTGTATCGCGGCTGCATTTTTTATAGGCGGCTATGACGGGTTTTACGGACCGGGAACAGGAACCTTCCTGATCCTCATCCTGACCGGGGCGGCGGGACTGGATACCAGAAGCGCGTCCGCCCAGACAAAGGTGATTAACCTGGCGTCCAACATAGCGGCCCTTGTAACCTTCATTGCCACTGGAAATGTTTTTTACCCGCTGGGCCTTACGGCCGGGGTCTGCTCCATCGCAGGCCATTATATCGGAGCGGGCATGGTTGCCCACAATGGGAAAAAGGTGGTGCGTCCGGTTGTCCTTCTGGTACTGGCCGTGCTGTTTGTCAAGATCATCAGCGGAAAATAAAAGGAGTATGCATTATGAAATGGAAAAAATTTACATTAACCACCACCACGGAAGCAGTGGACCTGGTCAGCAGCATGTTCGATGATATTGGGATTGAGGGGATTGAGATAGAGGACAATGTTCCCCTGACCGACAAGGAGACAAAGGGGATGTTCATCGATATCCTTCCGGAGCTTCCGCCTGACGAGGGAATCGCCAAGGTCAGCTTTTATCTGGATGACGATGCGGATGTGGAGGAAATCCTTAAGAATGTGGAAGCGGGGCTGGATGAGCTGAGCCTGTTCACCGACCTGGGCGCCAGGACCATCACCGCTGGCGAGACAGAGGATAAGGACTGGATCAACAACTGGAAGCAGTACTTTAAGCCGTTTACCGTGGACCATATCCTGATCAAGCCGACCTGGGAGCCCATACCGGAGGAACACAAGGACAAGCTTCTGGTGCAGATTGACCCTGGCACTGCCTTCGGGACAGGCATGCATGAGACAACCCAGCTGTGTATCCGACAGCTGGAGAAGCGGGTGGATGAGGACACCCTGGTGCTGGATGTGGGAACCGGAAGCGGCATCCTGGGAATCACGGCCTTAAAACTGGGGGCAAAGGAAGTCTGGGGCACGGATCTGGACGAAAATGCCATCACTGCCGTGGGAGAGAACCTGGAGGCCAACAGCATTTCCACGGACAGGTTCCATGTGATACAGGGCAACATCATCGATGACAGATCCGTCAAGGACTGGGCCGGCTATGACAGGTACGATATAGTGGTGGCCAACATCCTGGCTGATGTAATCATCCTGCTGGTCAACGAGATTCCGGCCCATCTGAAGCAGGGCGGCTATTTCATCACCTCAGGCATCATCAATATGAAGGAAGAGGCGGTTAAGGCTGCATTTGCAAAATGTGAGGAACTGGAACTTGTGGAAGTGACTTATCAGGGCGAATGGGTTTCTGTGACAGCAAGGAAACGCTGATGACACCGAAGCCAGTGCTCCATCCAGGCAGAAAACGTGCTGTCTGGACGGAGCACTAGATATGGATTGGAGGTAAGCCATGCATCATTTTTTTGTGGCCCCGGCCCAGGTCATGGGGGATTGTATACGCATCACAGGTCCTGATGTGAACCATATGAAAAATGCCCTGCGCATGAAACCCGGGGAAGAGGTGCTGATCAGTGACGGCACGGGAACGGATTACCGCTGCGCCCTGTCATCCCTGGACAGCGATTGCGTTGAAGCCCGGATTGTGTCCGTGGACCGGGATGGAAGGGAACTGCCTTCCAGGATCTGGCTCTTCCAGGGGCTGCCCAAATCTGATAAGATGGAGTTGATCATCCAGAAAGCGGTGGAACTGGGGGCGGCGTGCATTGTCCCGGTGTCCACGAAGAATGCGGTTGTGAAGCTGGATGCAAAGAAGGAGGAGGCCAAGCGCAAGCGGTGGCAGGCCATTGCAGAGAGCGCGGCCAAACAGTCAGGGCGCAGCCTGATGCCTGAGGTCATGGGACTGATGACATTGGGACAGGCCTTTGATTATATAGAGAAGGAACAGTTCGCCCTGCGCCTGATTCCATATGAGCACGAAGCCGGGATGGAAGGCAGCAGGCAGGAGCTTTCCCGCGTTGGGCCTGGGCAGGATATTGCGGTATTCATTGGCCCGGAAGGCGGGTTTGACGAGGCGGAGATTAATCTTGCCCTGAAAAAGGGCGTGCGCCCGGTAAGCCTTGGGAAACGGATACTGAGGACAGAGACAGCGGGACTTGCCATGCTGTCCGTGCTCATGATGCGGCTGGAGGGCGGGCTGTAGGGACAGAAGGCCAGTAGTGCAGCTGAAAGGCGGGCTGCATGAACTCAAAAGGCCCGCAGTGCGGCCGGATGACAGGCTATAGGCCCGTAAAAGGGCAGGCAGATAGAATATAGGAGACAGACCATGGAAGTATATTTTGACAATTCCGCCACAACCCGTGTGCTTGACAGCGTCAGGGATGTGGTGGTAAAGGTAATGACAGAGGATTACGGCAATCCTTCTGCCAAGCATAAAAAGGGGATGGAGGCAGAGCAGTATGTGCGCCAGGCCGCATCCAGGATTGCAAAGACCCTGAAGGTTAAGGATAAGGAAATCCTCTTTACCTCCGGCGGCACGGAATCCAACAACATGGCCCTGATAGGGACGGCCATGGCCAACCAGAGGGCTGGAAAACACATTATCAGCACCAGGATTGAGCACGCCTCCGTGTATAACCCTCTGGCATTCCTGGAGCAGCAGGGCTTCGAGGTGACCTATCTGTCCGTGGACGGCCAGGGACACATTTCCTTAGAGGAGCTGGAAGCATCCATACGGCCGGATACCATCCTGGTGTCCGTCATGTATGTGAATAATGAAGTGGGGGCCATAGAGCCGGTAGAAGAGATTGCCTCCCTGGTCCATGGTAAGAACCCGGCCATCCTCCTTCATGTGGATGCCATACAGGCATACGGCAAGCTGGTCATCCACCCAAAGAAACAGGGAATCGACCTGTTAAGCGTCAGCGCCCACAAGTTCCACGGGCCAAAGGGCGTGGGCTTCCTGTTCATTGACGAACGGGTGAAGATACGTCCCCTGCTCTACGGCGGAGGACAGCAGAAGGACCTGCGCTCCGGCACGGAAAATGTCCCGGGGATTGCCGGAATGGGCGCCGCTGCCTGGGAAATGTACACGGACCACCAGAAAAAGGTGGATTATATCACCAGCCTCAAGGATTATATGATAGACAGGATGGAACAGCTGGAGGGGGTAACGGTCAACAGCTTAAAAGGCAGCCAGGGCGCGCCCCAGATTGTCAGCGCCGGCTTTGCAGGCGTCAGGAGCGAGGTGCTGCTTCACGCCCTGGAGGACAAGGGAATCTACGTGTCCTCGGGTTCGGCCTGTTCATCCAACCACCCTGCAATCAGCGGCACCTTAAAGGCCATCGGGGTAAAGAAGGAGCTTCTGGATTCCACCCTCAGGTTCAGTTTTGGGCTGTTTAACACAAAAGAGGAGATTGATTATTGTATGGAGGCGCTGGAAGGACTTCTTCCCGTACTCAGGAAATATCACAGAGGATAAATGACACCGCAACAATGAAAGAAAGAGGTAAAACATGCAGTACCAGTCATTTTTAATTAAGTACGCGGAAATCGGCACCAAGGGAAAGAACCGTTACATGTTCGAGGATGCCCTGATGAAACAGATCCGGTATGCGCTGCGGGATGTGGATGGCCAGTTCGAGGTCACAAAGGAATCCGGCCGCATCTATGTGAAGGCGGATGGGGAATACGATTACGATGATACCGTGGAAGCCCTTGGACGCGTGTTCGGAATCGCGGACATCTGCCCCATGGTGCAGATTGACGACAAGGATTATGAAAACCTGAAACATCATGTAAAGGAATACATGGACCAGGTTTACCCAGACAAGAACCTTACCTTTAAGGTGGACGCCAGGAGAGGGGATAAGCAGTATCCTGTGACCTCAGATCAGATTAACAGGGATTTAGGGGAGGTAATCCTGGAAGCATTCCCACAGATGAAGGTGGATGTCCATCATCCGGACGTGCTGCTGCGGGTGGAGGTGCGCCAGAAAATCAATCTGTTCTCCCAGATGATCCCAGGACCGGGCGGCATGCCCATAGGGACCAACGGAAAGGCCATGCTGCTGCTTTCCGGCGGCATTGACAGCCCGGTGGCAGGGTACATGATTGCCAAGAGGGGCGTGAAGATAGACGCCGTATATTTCCATGCGCCGCCCTACACAAGCGAGCGGGCCAAGCAGAAGGTGGTGGACCTGGCCAATCTGGTTGCGCGCTACGCCGGGCCAATCATGCTGCACGTGGTGAATTTCACGGATATCCAGCTTTATATCTACGATAAATGCCCCCATGAGGAACTGACCATCATCATGCGCCGCTATATGATGCGCATTGCCCAGACCATTGCAGGACAGAACGGGGCCATCGGCCTGATTACAGGCGAGAGCATCGGCCAGGTTGCCTCCCAGACACTGCAGTCCCTGGCAGCCACCAACGAAGTGTGCACCATGCCTGTATTCCGTCCGGTAATCGGATTTGATAAGCAGGAGATTGTGGACGTATCCGAGAAAATCGGCACCTATGAGACATCCATCCAGCCCTTCGAGGACTGCTGTACCATCTTCGTGGCAAAGCATCCTGTGACAAAGCCCAACATCAATGTAATCCACAGCTCGGAACGCCATCTGGAAGAAAAGATTGACGGACTGGTGGAGACGGCGCTTGCTACCACGGAGCAGATCCTCTGCCAGGGCTAGGTCGTGTTTGAAAATTCATTCCCGCCGTCTGCCCTAAGGAATCCACCAGAGGTACCCCCTTAGGACAAAGCACGCCCCACTTCGCGGTATATTTGGCCCCGATTCAGTCAGCGTAGCCCGCTACGCCTCCATCATCGGGACCAAATCTCCCACAAAGTGGGACGCACAGCCGACGGAAAGCAATTTTCAAACACGCTTTAGGGCCTGTCGGAAAGCAATTTTCAAACACGCCCTGGGGTCTGTCGGAAAGCAATTTTCAAACACGCTCTGGGGTCTGTCCGAATCGCGCAAAAAGGGCGGGACATATCCGGCAGCCAAGGATTGCAGGAAATATAAAAAAGAGTCTGCGTCAGCAGACTCTTGCTTCTTTCCTTGTTAAACCATGCGGTGTGGTCCCCGCCGTGGGATGTATGACAAAGATTAGATGATGTAAGGCTTCAGGATGCCCAGAATCTCCTCAACATTGCTTTCTGCATGGATGTTCAGGTCGATGGGCTTGGACAGATCCAGGCTGAAGATGCCCATGATGGACTTTGCATCAATCACGTATCTGCCGGAAACTAAATCAAAATCAACATCAAACTTAGCTAAATCATTTACAAATGACTTAACCTTGTCAATGGAATTTAACGAAATGCGAACTGTTTTCATACGAAGAACCCTCCTTGTGGTGTGTGTGAATTGAATTGCAGTTTAGTATAACTGCTTTGCTTTAATACTACAGACCGCGGGGGTAAAAGTCAATAGTGAGATTGCATGAAAAATTCAGTAAGAAACTGGTAAATTGGTTATGGCAGTACATTGCCCCCGGCAATCGGGGGATGGAGGTCTGGCCATGACCTGATAAATAGGAGGTTTTAACATGCCAAAAGCAGCCCTGCACAACCTGGGATGCAAAGTAAATGCTTATGAGGCAGAGGCCATGCAGCAGCAGCTCAGGGAGCACGGATACGAGATCGTGCCCTTTGATGAAAAGGCGGATGTCTATATCATCAACACATGTTCCGTGACCAATGTTGCGGACAGGAAATCACGCCAGATGCTTCACCGGGCCAAGAAGCTGAACCCGGAATCCGTGGTGGTGGCGGCCGGATGCTACGTGCAGGTGGCTGCGGACACGCTTAAGGAGGACGCGTGTGTGGACGTGATTATCGGCAATAACAAAAAGGGCCAGCTGGTACAGATCCTGGATGAATATATGGAGGGCAGGCTTAAAGAAGATGAAGGGCCAAAATCCGGTATACACGTGCTGGATATCGGGGGCACCGATGAATATGAGCCTCTTCACGTGGACAATATCGAGGACCACACAAGGGCATTCATCAAGGTGCAGGACGGCTGCAACCAGTTCTGCAGCTACTGCATCATCCCCTATGCCAGGGGCCGGGTGAGGAGCCGGAAGCCGGAAGATGTGGAGGCGGAGGTGGAAGGCCTGGTTGCCAGGGGATACAAGGAAGTGGTCCTTACCGGAATCCACCTCAGCTCCTATGGGATGGAACACAGGGAGGGAGGACCGGTACAGGGCGGTAACTGGGACCACGGCCCCCTGCTTGACCTGATAGGAAGAATCCACCGGATACCGGGACTGGAGCGTATCCGCCTGGGATCGTTGGAGCCGCGGATCATCACGGAGGAATTTGCAGAGGCTTTGGCGGGCCTGGCTAAGTTCTGCCCGCATTTCCACCTGTCCCTCCAAAGCGGCTGCGACGCCACATTAAAGAGGATGAACCGCCATTATACCACGGAGGACTATTTAAGGCGCTGCGGCATATTGCGGAAATGGTTTGATCATCCGGCCATTACCACGGACGTGATTGTGGGATTCCCGGGAGAAACCCAGGAGGAGTTTGAAATCACAAGGGAGTTCCTTAAAAAGGTGCATTTTTATGAAATGCATGTATTTAAATACTCCAAGCGGGCCGGAACCAGGGCAGCCCTGATGCCGGACCAGGTGCCGGAGCAGGTGAAGGCGCAGCGCAGCGATGTGCTGCTGGAGCTGGAAGCATCCATGTCGCGGGAATACAGGGAACATTTTGCCGGAAGCCGGGTATCCGTACTCTTCGAAGACGTGGCGGAGGTGGATGGCAGGAAATATATCACAGGCCATACCCCGCAGTATGTGAAGGCGGCCCTTCCTGTTAAGGACGGGGAGGAAAATGTATTATCCGGTCAGATTCTCTGTCTTGACGCAGTCAGATTGCTGACAGGGGAGTTGCTGGAAGTCAGGAAAATGCAGGATTGTTGATGGTATATATTTTTCCAAAAATAGAAACATTTCCCTGGGTTGACGGAAATATTATGCGAAATTTTACAAATACATGACAATAATTAGAAAAAATTAAGAAAATTATCTATTGCCGAATAGGAAAATATAATGTAGAATAGAGAAGAATACTTAAAGGACGTGATGACATGGGCAATATAAGTGAAACTCAATATTTTCAAGCTGTTCAGGACAAGAAGATGGAAGTAAGCGATGTGCTGGAGCAGGTGTATATTGCCTTGACCGAGAAAGGATATAACCCTGTGAATCAGATAGTGGGATATATCATGTCTGGGGACCCGACTTATATTACCAGCCATAAGGGCGCCAGAAGCCTTATCATGAAGGTTGAACGGGATGAGATTCTGGAAGAACTGATGGCTGTGTATATTGATGCCCGTTTGCGGTAGGACGTGTTTGCGGATTCCTTTCCAGACACGCATTAAGGCATGAAGATGCTTTCGTGACAGGCGTACGGTTCAGGGGATGCCGGACGGAGCGCTGTACCCGTGATGCCCAACCAGGACGTGGAACGAATGATGAGACACGTTTTGGTATCAGGAAGAGGCAGGATTGGGACAGGCACGGTCAGGCACACCGTGGCGAAAGATGGGAAGGCCCGTTATGCGGGCCTTCTCGGCAATGTACGGATATGTAAGATAAGACAGGGATGCATCAGTTGGTGGACAGCCAGCTGGTTTTGTTGTGCGTTATTTTATATGATAACGGAGGAAAATGAATATGAGAATCATGGGTCTGGATTTTGGCTCAAAAACAGTCGGGGTGGCGGTGTGCGATCCTTTAGGTATCACTGCGCAGACAGTGGAGACCATCACGCGGAAAGATGAAAATAAACTGAGGCAGACCCTTGCAAGAATAGAGGCAATAATTGGCCAGTATGAGATTGAACGGATTGTTCTTGGATATCCTAAGAATATGAACAATACTCTTGGGGAGCGCGCTGTGAAGACAGAGGAATTCAAGGCATCCCTTGAGAGACGGACAGGTCTTCCTGTGGTGCTCTGGGATGAACGTCTTACAACCGTGGCGGCCAGCAGGGTGCTGATTAAAAGCGGCGTGCGCAGGGAACACAGAAAAGAAAGCGTGGACCAGATTGCGGCGGCCATGATTTTACAGGGATATCTGGACAGCCTGTCCAATGGTTTAGGAGAAAACAATGAAAGATAAGACGGATATGATAACAATGATAACGGATTCCGGAGAATCCGTGGATTTTTATGTGTTAGAAGAAACAAGAATCAATGCAGTAAACTATCTGCTTGTGACAGATGCGCCGGAGGATCAGGACGGAGAGTGTTACATTTTAAAGGATGTATCCGGGCAGCAGGACGCTGAAGCCGTTTATGAGTTTGTGGAAGATGACCGCGAACTGGACGGCCTCATGGGCGTGTTTGAGGAACTGTTAAGCGATGCAGATGTGGAGCTTGAGAAATAGAGATTGGAGGAATCAATTTGAATTTAGAAGAAAAAGACAACATGCCGGAGGTGGCCGCACAGACAGCGGCACCGGAGCAGACAGAAGTATCAGTACAGACCGTGGCGCCGGAGCGTACAGCGGCATCAGTACAGACAGCGGCGCCGGAGCGTGCAGTCGTATCAGAGCAGGCGGGCGCACCGGAGCAGGCAGCAGGACAGGCAGCCGCATCAGAGCAGGCAGCGGCATCAGACCAGGCAGCAGCGCCGGAACAGCAGGCTAAGAAGCCTCAGAACAGAAGGCCGGCACAGAGAAAGAGTGTTTCCAAGGAGCAGGGCGGACGTACTGCGGAGACAGCGGACAAGGATGCTTCGGGTTCCGGCAGAGGCCAGGGACAGAAGGGAAGCCGCAGCGGAAAGAGCGCCCAGGCGTCAAAAACCGCCAAGCAGGCAGGACAGGCAAAGCAGCAGGCAGCGGACGGCAGCGGACAGGCATCAGCCAAAGCAGCCCAGTCCGCATCCAAGTCAGCCCAGACATCGTCCAAGGCATCCCAGCAGAAGACAGCCAAGACGTCCCAGCAGGACAAGGCAGCCAAGACGTCCCGGCAGGACAACCGGTCCGGTCAGGGAACTGCAAAGGCATCCCGGTCCCAGGCCAAGACAGCTGCGGCCAAAGCAGCACCTGCATCCCAGGACCTGAAGGTGCTGGCGCCGGTGAGACAGGCCTCCAGGGACAGCAAGAAGGACGGCAAAGGGAAACTGAAGATCATCCCCTTAGGCGGCCTGGAACAGATAGGAATGAATATCACCGCGTTTGAGTATGAGGACAGCATCATCATCGTGGACTGCGGACTTGCATTCCCGGGAGATGACATGCTGGGCATTGACCTGGTGATTCCGGATGTCAGCTATCTGAAGCAGAACATTGACAAGGTAAAGGGCTTTGTGATTACCCATGGACATGAGGACCATATCGGCGCCCTTCCTTATATCCTGCAGCAGATTAACGTGCCTGTATACGGTACCAAGCTGACCATTGCGCTGATTGAGCACAAGCTGGAGGAGCACCGCCTGATGAAGAACACCAAGCGCAAGGTTGTGAAGCACGGACAGTCCGTGAACCTGGGCTGCTTCAGGGTGGAATTCATCAAGACGAACCACAGCATCCAGGATGCGTCCGCACTGGCAATTTTCTCGCCGGTTGGAATCGTGCTTCACACAGGCGATTTTAAGATAGACTACACGCCGGTATTCGGCGACCCCATCGACCTTCAGCGTTTTGCCGAGCTGGGCAAAAAGGGCGTGCTGGCACTGCTGGCAGACAGTACCAATGCCACAAGGCCGGGATTCACCATGTCTGAGCGCACGGTGGGCAAGACCTTTGACAACATTTTCTCAGAGCATAAGAACCAGCGCATCATTGTTGCAACCTTTGCGTCCAATGTGGACCGGGTGCAGCAGGTGGTGAACACGGCGTATAAGTATGGGCGCAAGGTGGTGGTGGAAGGCCGCAGCATGGTGACGGTCATGGACATTGCCAGCAAGCTGGGGTATATCAATGTACCGGAAGGCACCCTGATTGATATTGAGCATCTGAGGAATTATCCGCCGGAATCCACCGTGCTTATTACCACAGGAAGCCAGGGAGAGTCCATGGCAGCCCTTTCACGCATGGCGTCCGGCATCCATAAGAAGGTTTCCATCACACCCAGGGACGTGGTTGTCTTAAGCTCCACCCCGATTCCCGGTAATGAAAAGGCTGTTTCCAACGTGGTCAATGAACTGTCCATGAAGGGGGCAAAGATCATTAACCAGGACACCCATGTTTCAGGACATGCCTGTCAGGAAGATTTGAAATTAATATATTCCCTGATCCATCCCAAGTTCGCAATACCGGTACACGGCGAATACCGCCACCGCATTGCGCAGAAGGAACTGGCTGAGTTCATGGGCGTTGACAAGGACAATGCAGTGCTGGTCAACTCCGGCGACGTGGTTGCCCTGGACGGGGAAACCTGTGAGGTGATTGACCATGTGACCTGCGGCGGAATCCTGGTGGATGGCCTTGGAGTGGGCGATGTGGGCAATATTGTATTGCGGGATAGACAAAACCTGGCTCAGAATGGTATTATTGTAGTGGTGCTCACATTAGAAAAGCACAGCAACCAGCTTCTTGCAGGGCCGGACATCGTGTCCAGGGGCTTTGTGTACGTAAGGGAATCAGAGGACCTGCTGGAAGAAGCGCATTCCGTGGTGGTTAATGCGGTGGATGACTGCATGGGCCGCCGTGTGAATGACTGGGGAAAGATAAAGAACATCATCAAGGACAGTTTAAGTGACTTTTTATGGAAGCGCATGAAGCGCAACCCCGTAATCCTGCCGATCATCATGGAGGTATAACCAGGCACCGGTGCGGATATCAGCCCGCATATCCCGGCGTGTCAACGCCGGGATGCGCCGGATGTCATGGTCTGCCAGGCAGGGCAAGAGGAATGGATTATGAGCAACAGAACGAGAGAAATCAACAAGATAACAACCACCATAATCAGCATATCGGTGAAACTCATCGTATATGCCCTGATTGTCCTGCTGCTGTATGAGGCGGTGGCAAAGGGATATGCCTTCGGACATGAGATATTTTATGCGGAAGCAGTGGAGGAGGCCCCGGGCCATGACATGGTAGTCCAGATGACGGATGGTGAAAGCGTGTCCGAGGCAGCGGAGTTCCTGGCCCGCAAAGGGCTTATCAAAAGCGAGTTTGCATTTATATTCCAGAGTAAATTCTACGACTATGAAACCATTTACCCGGGTACCTACACCCTGAATACCTCCATGACCTCCAAGGAAATCCTCCAGCAGCTCAACGAAAAGCCGGAGACTGAGGAGGATGTAAAGCCGGCCCAGTCAGGAGCTGGCAAGGCTGCCGCCGCGCCTGCGGCTAAGACCGCTGAGACGGCTGGGGAGACTGTCCCGGAAGGGGAAGCCGGTGTTCCGGCTGCCGCCAGCCAGACAGGGGCTGCAGAAGATACGGGAAGCCAGGAAGCTGCCGGCCGTTCCATGGATCCGGAGGCTGAAAACAGCGATGAGATAGCCAACCAGGAGACCTATGAGGGCGAGGACCAGGAGATGGAAGGCGGATGGTTTGAGGACGTGACTGAGGGACAGGATCCATGATTGTGAAGGACAGGATAAGGGATTATCTGCACTCCCTGGAATCCAGCCAGGGAGTGCTTTTAGACACAATAGAGGAAGAGGCGCTAAAGGCCTATGTCCCCATCATAAAAAGGGAGACAGCGTCCCTGCTGCGCACCATGGTGGCGGCCCTTAAGCCGGCCCAGATACTGGAAATCGGCACGGCGGTTGGGTACTCGGCGCTTCTCATGTGCCAGGCCATGCCCCGGGAATGCCATATAACGACCATTGAAAAGTATGGGAAGAGAATCCCCGTGGCCCGCGGGAATTTTAAGAAGGCGGGTGAAGAAAGCAGGATTACCCTGTTGGAAGGGGATGCGGATGAGCTTCTTAAGGAACTGGAAGGCAGGAACTTTGACCTGGTGTTCATGGATGCGGCCAAGGGGCAGTACCTGCACTGGCTGCCCCTGTTACTGAAGGTCATGCCTGTGGGGGCGGTCCTGATATCGGACAATGTGCTCCAGGACGGCGATATCGTGGAATCCAGGTTTGCCGTCCAGCGCAGGAACAGGACCATCCACAGCAGGATGCGGGAATACCTCCATACCCTGAAACACATGGAGGAACTGGAGACCGCGGTGATTCCCATTGGGGATGGCGTGACAATCAGCACCAGGATAAAATAGTTTTAGTTCTGTGGAGAGAAGAAAATGAGAAAGACCGAATTGTTGATACCGGCGGGAAGCCTGGATGTGCTTAAGACAGCTGTCATTTATGGGGCGGATGCCGTATATATTGGAGGTGAGGCCTTCGGCCTTCGGGCCAAGGCCCATAATTTTTCCAAAGAAGAGATGAAGGAAGGAATTGCCTTTGCCCATACGCGCGGGGTTAAAGTCTATGTCACGGCCAATATCCTGGCCCATAACGTGGACCTGCCGGGGGTGGAGGCTTATTTTGAAGAATTAAAGGAAGTCGGCCCGGACGCCCTGATCATCTCCGATCCAGGCGTGTTTGCCATTGCAAAGAGGGTGCTTCCCAACATGGAAATCCACATCAGCACCCAGGCCAACAATACAAATTACGGGACTTATCTGTTCTGGCACCAGCTTGGGGCCAGACGGGTGGTGACTGCCAGGGAACTTTCCCTGGCGGAAATCAAGGAGATACGGTCCCGGATCCCGGAGGACATGGAGATTGAGAGCTTCATACACGGCGCCATGTGCATTTCCTATTCAGGGAGATGCCTGTTAAGCAATTACTTTGTGGGAAGGGACGCCAACCAGGGCGCCTGCACCCATCCGTGCCGCTGGAAGTATTCCATTGTGGAGGAGACAAGGCCAGGGGAGTATATGCCTGTATATGAAAATGAACGGGGGACCTTCATATTCAATTCCAAGGACCTGTGCATGATCGGACATATCCCGGAGATGATGGACGCGGGTATCGACAGCTTCAAGATAGAGGGCAGGATGAAGACCGCCCTGTACGTTGCCACGGTGGCCCGGACTTACCGGAAGGCCATTGACGATTACAATAAGGACCCTGCCCTCTACGAAGCCAACATGGAGTGGTACAGACAGGAGATAGGCAAATGCACCTACCGGGAGTTTACAACCGGCTTCTATTTTGGCAAACCCACTGAGGATGCACAGATATACGACAATAACACATATGTGAAGAACTATACCTATCTTGGCACCGTGGAACAGGTGGACGGCCGGGGAAGGTGCAGGATTGAACAGAAGAACAAATTCTCTGTGGGCGAAACCATGGAAATCATGAAGCCGGATGGCCGCAATCTCATGGTCCAGGTGGCTGCCATAACGGATGAGGACGGAAATGCACAGGAAAGCGCGCCTCATCCCAAGCAGGTCCTCTGGATTGATTTGGGGCCGGAGGCAGACCTGGCGGTTTATGACATTTTACGCAAAAAAGAGGAAAACTGACCGGACATACATGAAAGTATCTGCTGACAGGAGGTGCCTGGGGATGGTAGACGGAATACTTATTGGGCTTGGAGTGCTGTGCGTTGCCTATTTTATAGTGATAGTGGTGTATGCTGGTATCGGTACGTCCTTTGCCTTTATCTGGCTGTTTTTTGCTGCCCTGCTGCTGTTTCTTGTTTATGGACGCTGGTATTACAGCAGGAACATGGACCGGATTCCAAGATGGGTCCCAGTATCCGTTGTCACCACCTGCGTGGCAGGGGTTGTGGCGCTGGCCGTGCTCTGCGTGCTCGTGTTCCTGGGCGCTGCTTCATCGGATAAGAAAAACCTGGATTACGTGATTGTGCTGGGTGCGAGGGTAAAGGAACATACGGTGAGTAATTCATTAAAAAAACGGCTGGATAAGGCGATTGAATACGCGGAGGAGAATCCTGACACCATTCTGGTGCTTTCCGGGGGACGCGGTCCAGGTGAGGATGTGAGCGAGGCGGAAGTGATGCGCCAGTACCTGGAATACAACGGGATAAGGCCGGAACAGCTTCTCATAGAGGACCGTTCGGTGAGCACGGTGGAGAATATTGCTTACAGCAAGGTCGTGATTGAGGAACACCGGAACCGGGATAAGAAGGAACTGGTTCCCCTGACCCGCAGGACCACCTCGGTACCCTATGCCATTGCGCCGGATAAACCGCTGGAAATCGGTGTCCTTACCAGTAATTTCCATATATACAGGGCCAGGCTGACCGCTGAAAAGTGGGGGATTGAAAATGTCTATGGAATTTCAGCTGACTCGGACCCTGTGCTGTTTATCCATCTTTGTGTCAGGGAGTGTGCGTCCATTGTCAAAGACAGGCTCATGGGAAATATGTAGGATGTGAATAAGCTGGGACAACCAAGGCAGACTATGAAGTAGTATGATATAGAAATGGAGAGAGTGAATCTATGGCAGATGAAAGGAAACTGGAAGCAGTCAAAGGGCTGGCCGCCTACCGTGTGGCCGGGGAGAAGTTTGTGGAGGAAATGGATTCCAGCGCAATGGTGCTGGAACATATTAAGAGCGGTGCAAGGCTGTTCCTTATGTCGAATGATGACGATAACAAGGTGTTCTGTATCGGCTTCCGCACGCCCCCTGAGGACAGTACCGGACTTCCGCATATTCTGGAACACAGTGTGCTGGAGGGGTCTGAGAAGTTCCCGGTCAAGGACCCGTTCGTGGAGCTGGTGAAAGGCTCTCTGAATACGTTCTTAAACGCCATGACCTATCCGGATAAGACCGTGTATCCGGTGGCCAGCTGCAATGAAAAGGATTTCCAGAACCTGATGGACGTGTACCTGGACGGGGTGCTGCACCCTGCCATCTACAGGGAACCCAAGATTTTCCAGCAGGAGGGCTGGCACTATGAGATGCAGTCCCCTGAGGATGACCTGACCATTAACGGCGTTGTGTATAATGAGATGAAGGGCGCATTTTCCTCTCCTGAGAGCGTGCTGGACCGGTTCACCAGGAACGTGCTGTTCCCGGACACCATCTATGCCAATGAGTCTGGCGGGGACCCGGCTGTGATACCCAACCTGACCTATGGGCAGTTCATTGAATTCCACAGGAACTACTATCATCCGGCCAACAGCTATATCTATCTGTACGGGGACATGGACATGGCGCAGAAGCTTACATGGCTGGATGAGGAATATCTGGGCAGGTATGACAGGAAGGACTGTCATGCGGACTCCTCCATTCCCATGCAGAAGGCATTTGACGGTCCGGTGGAACGGGAGATTACCTATTCCGTCACAGAGGAGGAGGGGACGGCCGACAGGACCTATCTGTCCGTGAACACGGTGGTTGGCACGGATTTGGATCCGGAACTGTATGTGGCTTTCCAGATACTGGAATATACCCTGATTAATGCTCCGGGCGCGCCCCTTAAGCAGGCATTGATTGATGCGGGAATCGGACAGGATATCCTGGGCGGGTATGACAGCGGGATCCTCCAGCCCTACTTTTCCGTCATAGCCAAGAATGCCAACCCGGAGCAGAAGGGGGAATTCCTGGCGGTTGTCAAGGGCACCCTGCGCAGGCTTGCCGACCAGGGGATTGATAAGAGGAGCCTTTTAGCCGGACTGAATTACTATGAGTTCCGTTACAGGGAAGCGGACTATGGTTCCGCCCCCAAGGGACTTATGTACGGCCTGTGGTCCATGGACAGCTGGCTCTATGACGGGGACCCCATGCTGCACCTGGAATACCAGAAGACCTTTGACTTCCTTAAGAAGGCGGCAGGGGAAGGGTATTTTGAGCAGCTGATCCTCAAATACCTGTTGGATAACCCACATGAGGCTGTCATCATGGTAAGCCCCAGGATAAACCAGACAGCCGAGGAGGACAGGAAGCTGGCAGAGAGGCTGGCAGCCCATAAAGCCTCCCTTGGCAGGGAAGAGATAGAAGAACTTGTGGCCCGGACCAAAGCGCTGAAGGCATACCAGGAGGAAACCTCCTCCCAGGAAGACCTGGAGAAAATCCCCATGCTCACACGGGAGGATATTGACCGGGAGGGCGCAAAGCTCTCCTATGAGCTTAAGATGGAGGATGGGGTAAGGGTAATCCACAGCAGTATGTTTACTTCCGGCATCGGCTATCTGAAGGTGCTTTTTGATACGGACCGTGTGCCGGTGGAAGACCTTTCCTATGTGGGCCTCCTCAAGTCCGTCCTGGGATATGTGGATACGGAGCACTACAGCTACAGTGATTTGTCCAGCGAGATATATTTAAACAGCGGAGGGGTGAACTTTGCAGTAAGTTCATATCCGGATATGGCTAATCCGGGCCGGTTTACCGGAGCCTTTGTTGCCAGCGCCAAGGTACTGTATGAAAAACTGGATTTTGCATTTTCCATCCTGACCGAAATCCTTACGCGTTCCAATCTGGATAATGAGAAGCGTTTGGGGGAGATCCTGGACGAGACACGTTCCAGGGCCAGGATGAAGATGGAGGATTCCTCCCATGCGGCCGCGGTGGGCAGGGCGTCCTCCTACTACTCGGCAACCTCGGCATTCAACGATATCATAGGCGGAATCGGATATTATCAGTTTTTGGAGTATGTAAGCCGCAGGTACAGTGAGGAGCCGCAGTACAGGAAGGAATTGATAGGAAAGCTGAAGAGCACGGCCCGGCAGCTGTTTACAAAGGATAATATCCTTGTGGCGTATACGGCGGATGAGGAGGGCTATGGACGCCTTCCTGTGGAGCTTCAGACATTTAAGGCAGGCCTTTTGGAAGGCAGCGGGAAAAAGTACGCATTTACCTTTGAAGCCGGCAACCGCAATGAAGGATATAAAACAGCTTCCCAGGTCAATTATGTGGCAAGGTGCGGTTCCTTTGCAGGTAAGGACGTCAATGGACGCAGCCTGGAGTACACCGGGGCGCTGAGGGTGTTGAAGGTCATCATGAACTATGAGTATCTCTGGATGAACCTGCGCGTAAAAGGCGGCGCATATGGATGTATGAGCAGCTTTGGCAGGTCGGGGGAAGGGTACATGGTATCCTACCGCGACCCGAACATGGCGAAAACCAATGAAATATACGAAGGCATACCGGATTATCTGAGAAGCTTCACCATCGATGAGCGGGATATGACCAAATATGTAATCGGCACCATCAGTGATGTGGACACACCCCTTACCCCATCCCTGAAGGGCAGCAGGAACCTTTCCGCCTATCTCTCCGGCGTGACCGATGAGATGATACAGCGGGAGAGGGAGGAAATCCTGGACGTGACCCAGGAGGATATAAGGAACCTGGCAGACATCGTGCAGGCCGTGCTGGATACAGGGGCGCTGTGCGTGATCGGCAATGATGAACAGATTAAGGCGGACCGGGCAATGTTTGGGGAAATCAAGAACCTGTACCACTGATAAGGAGATATGAATGGAAGAGAATACACAGAAGAAATCAGGCTTTGTGACACTGATCGGGCGGCCTAATGTGGGGAAATCCACCCTGATGAACCATCTGATCGGACAGAAGATTGCAATTACGTCCGACAAGCCCCAGACCACCAGGAACCGGATACAGACCGTTTACACGGATGACAGGGGACAGATCATATTCCTGGACACACCAGGTATCCACAAAGCCAAGAACAAGCTGGGCGAATATATGGTCAATGTGGCGGAACACACGCTGCGGGATGTGGATGTCATCCTGTGGCTGGTGGAACCAAGCACCTTTATCGGGGCAGGGGAACGCCATATTGCGGAGCAGCTGAATAAGGTGAAGACACCGATCATCCTGGTCATCAATAAGATTGACACGGTTAAGAACCAGGATGAAATCCTTACCTTCATGGCGGCATACAAGGACATATGTGATTTTGCCGAGATAGTACCCCTGTCAGCCCTGAAGGAGAAGAACACGGACCTGCTTACCGAACTGATTTTCAAGTATCTTCCCTATGGTCCCCAGTTTTATGACGAGGATACGGTGACCGACCAGCCCATGCGCCAGATTGCGGCTGAGTTGATCCGGGAAAAGGCGCTGCGCCTTCTGAATGATGAGATTCCCCACGGGATTGCGGTGACCATTGAGAGGATGAAGGAGCGCCCGGACGGCATCATGGACATTGACGCCAGCATTGTGTGTGAGAGGGATTCACACAAAGGCATCATCATCGGCAAGGGCGGGAGCATGTTAAAGCGGATTGGTACGGAAGCCAGGAAGGACATCGAGCGCATGATGGAAATCCAGGTGAACTTAAAGCTGTGGGTCAAGGTCAGGAAGGAATGGCGGGACAGCGAACTTTATATGAAGAACTATGGTTACGATGGCAAGGATGTGTAAGAAAACGTTGTATTTACAACGGATATATGGCGAATGCCACAAGATAAAACGAAGATAAGGTCTGATGGATAGCAGAGGGGAGGGGATTCTGAAATGAGAGAGACAGTAACACTGACCGGGATGGTCCTCATTTCAGCTCCTTCCGGGGATTATGACAGGAGGCTGGTGCTGCTCACAAGGGAGCGGGGACGTATTACCGCGTTTGCCCATGGCGCCAGAAAACCAGGCAATCCCCTGATGGCATCCAGCAGGCCTTTTTCCTTTGGGACCTTCACCCTGTATGAGGGGAGGAGCGCCTATAACCTTCAGTCGTCGCAGATTGCCAATTATTTTGACGGGCTGTCCCTGGATATGGAGTGCACGTGCTACGGCTCCTATTTTTTGGAGGTGGCGGATTATTTTTCACAGGAAAATATGGACGGCACCGAACTTTTAAAGCTGCTTTACCAGTCCCTTCGCGCCCTTTTGAACCCATCCATCCCTAACCGTCTGGCAAGGCGGGTGTTTGAGCTTAAATCCATGGTCATTAACGGGGAGTATACGGAGGAACCACCAAGGCCGGTTTCGGAATCCTGCAGCTATGCCTGGGAATATGTGGTGTGTTCCCAGGTGGAATCCCTTTATAAATTCATCTTAAAGGATGATGTGATGAGGGAGTTTGAATCAGTGGTGGAGGCCAGCAGGCGCTATTATGTGCGCCATGAGTTCAAATCCCTTGAGATTTTGGATGTGCTCACCGGATAAAATACATTCTAAGGCTTGAAATTATAGGATGTAGAGGATATAATATCCGGGTAGGCCCATGACGGACGCCAATGGGTACTGGTTTCTGCCGGCGGGTCTGCGGATTAATCACACGAAAGGATTGAGTATGAAAAAAATCAAGGCAATGGCGCTGGCCCTCATGACGGCCGCGGTCCTGGCCACGGGCTGTGCCGGAATCGGCGCACCGGGGAAGGGGACGCCTGTGGAGAACAGCGTGATGATAGAAAAGGACGGCAATGTCCAGTGGGCATCCGTGGAAACCTATGACAAGGGGGATTATACGGAGGAGGAGCTGAAGGCATTTGTGCAACAGCGCATCAGCGATTTCAACAGTTCCCTTGGCAAGGCGGCAAAGTCCGAGAACACCGAGGGCGCTGAGAAGCTGCCTGCAGCCCTTGTATCAGCCAAAATCGGGGATGGTAAGGCATTTACCGTAACTGAATATGATACGGCTTCACGCATCATAGAGTTTGCCAGGGAAATCGGGGATTATAATGTGACCTTCACAGCGCTGGAGGCAGGAAGGGTAGCGGTTCTGGGCCAGGGCCTGGAGGACGTGGCATTTAAGGATGTCAAGGGCAATGCGGTGGATGCATCCCAGGCAGTGTCGGACGGCCAGCAGGTGCTGGTAAAGGCAGAAGGCCCTGGTGTCATCAAGACGGAAAAGAAAATCCTTTACGTCAGTGACGGGTGCAGCCTGAGGGATTCCAACACGGTTGAGACGCCGGAGGAAGGCACCAGCTATATCATCTTAGATTAATATAGAATGAATGAAGATAAAAGAGAGGATACGGATATGGAAAAGACAATGGAAAAGATTGTGGCGCTTGCTAAGAACAGGGGATTTGTTTATCCCGGCTCTGAGATTTACGGCGGCCTTGCCAATACCTGGGACTACGGCAACCTTGGCGTAGAGCTGAAGAACAATGTAAAGAAGGCATGGTGGCAGAAGTTCGTAATGGAAAGCCCATACAATGTGGGTGTTGACTGCGCAATCCTGATGAATCCCCAGACCTGGGTGGCCAGCGGACATCTGGGCGGTTTCTCTGATCCCCTGATGGACTGCAAACAGTGTAAGGAGAGGTTCCGTGCAGATAAGCTGATTGAGGATTTTAACGATGAACACGGTATTAAGATAGAAGGCTCCGTGGACGCATGGTCCCAGGAGCAGATGAAGCAGTACATTGACGACAACAATATCTGCTGTCCAAGCTGCGGCGCCCATGATTTTACGGAAATCCGCCAGTTCAACCTGATGTTCAAGACCTTCCAGGGCGTTACCGAGGATGCCAAGAACACGGTTTATCTCCGTCCGGAGACAGCACAGGGCATTTTTGTCAACTTTAAGAATGTACAGAGGACTTCCAGAAAGAAGGTTCCCTTTGGCATTGCACAGATCGGCAAGTCATTCCGTAACGAAATCACGCCAGGTAACTTTACCTTCCGTACAAGGGAATTTGAGCAGATGGAGCTGGAATTCTTCTGCAAGCCTGATACGGATCTGGAGTGGTTCGCATATTGGAAGCAGTATTGCATCGACTGGTTAAAAGCTCTTGGAATCAAGGAAGACGAGATGCGTGCAAGAGACCATGAGAAGGAAGAACTGTCCTTCTACAGCAAGGCAACCACGGACCTGGAGTTCCTGTTCCCATTCGGCTGGGGCGAACTGTGGGGAATCGCCGACAGGACGGATTATGACCTGACACAGCACCAGAACGTATCAGGACAGGATATGTCCTATTTTGATGACGAGGCAAAGGAAAAGTACATCCCGTATGTAATCGAGCCGTCCCTGGGCGCTGACCGTGTGACCCTGGCATTCCTCTGCGCTGCATATGACGAGGAAGAGATTGGCGAGGGGGATGTGAGGACCGTGCTTCATTTCCATCCGGCCCTGGCGCCTGTGAAGGTAGGCGTGCTTCCGCTGTCCAAGAAACTGAACGAGGGGGCCGAGAAGGTTTACACCGAGCTTTCCAGGTACTTTAACTGTGAGTTTGACGACAGGGGCAATATCGGTAAGAGATACAGGAGACAGGATGAAATCGGCACCCCGTTCTGTATCACCTATGACTTTGACTCCGAGGAAGACCACGCAGTGACGGTACGCGACAGGGATACCATGGAGCAGGTAAGGATTCCGATTAGCGAACTGAAGGATTACTTCGCTGATAAGTTCATGTTTTAGGGGAAATTGAGTATTTACATTCGATAGAGCTGTAATTTGCATGTTTGTATTTTGCATAATCATAAGATGGGATAATAACGGAGAGCTGCACACCTTAAGGACTGGCCTGGATGTGCGGCTTTCCCTGTATTATGGAGGTTTGTTGAGGAGGCGGGGGATGGAGAGCGGCAGAGGATGGGATGTGGTGTTGGAAGGCGGCTTGTGCGAAGGCGGATTATGTGAAGAGGGATTAACTGCAGGCGGTTTGTGCGGGGGAGGATTAGATGCCGGAGGCACGTATGTGGAAGGATTATGTGAAGAAGCATCATCTGCCGGACTCCTGCACATGAGGGGCGCCTATGGAGGCTGTTTCCTGGCTGTCCTTCTGTGTTCCTTACTGCTCTCAGCGTGTAGCCCGATATCAGACGTTTCAAGCCGCCAGGTGGCCATTGGGCATACGGATGTTACTGATGATGGACGTGTTGATGCTGCTGGTGATGGACATACCGATAATACCGCCGCCGGCCAGTCCGGTGACACGGCCAGTATGCCGTCTGCCCAACCAGGAGCGCTGGAACTATCCGAATATGTGACATTCACGGACTGGGATGGGAAGATACAGACAATATCCGGTTCAGCGTCAACCGCCAGCATAACCATATGCAATGGAACAGATTATGCAAAACTTTCGCGGCTCACCGGACTGAGGGACCTGAGGCTGGCTTTTCACTCGTTTTCCCCGGATGACCTGGAACCGCTGAAAACCCTGACCCGGCTGGAAGTACTGAATGTAAGCTATGAGGGCCTGACGGACATAAGCGCCTTGTCAGGGCTTGGGAATCTGCGGGACCTCTGCCTGATTGGCAATCAGATTAAAGATATCTCACCCCTTTCTGGTTTGCATAAATTGGAAGAACTTCGCCTGCAGTCCAATGATATTGAGGACCTGTCACCTCTCGCGGACCTTAGGAAGCTGAGCCTTCTATGCCTGGACTGTAATCCGGTTAGGGATATTACCCCCTTGTCCGGCCTTGGTACGCACACCTACCTTACGCTAAGCGGTACAAACCTGGCCTGGGATGACTGGGAACCTGTGAAGCATGTGGTGGATGTAAGCGGACGTCCCCCCGTGGAAAACGCGGGTGCTGTTTCCTGTCCGCAAAACTGGGTTAAAAGGATTCAGGGCGCATATCCGGACGGGACCATCCTGACCCTGGATTATGACGATTATGATGGCGATGGCGCATATGAGGCATTTGCCTTTGTGGCAGACGGAAAGGAAACGGCATCCCGTGTCTTTGAAGGATATATGGGGGCGCTGGTGTTTGTCACGGAGGAATCCATGGAAGAAGTGAAACGGGAAACAAGAGGCCAGTATGTCAGTGGATATTATCGATTTGAGGATATTAAAGTCATCAGTCTGACGGATCTGGACGCATTTACCTCATCCACATCCTATCTCTGGACCGTAAGGGACGGCTCGCCGCGTCCCATGAATCTATCCGGTCTGGGAATGGGGTTCCATATGGATGAGATGGGCAATGTGTGCCTGCTTAGAAGCGCATATGACGGTTCGGTGTCATATATGGAGATGGGGGACGGACGCAGTGAGCCGTTTGTAAGCGGGCACAGCTACAAGCCGTATTATTTCTTTTATGAGAATGGGGATTTTGCGGAGTATGGCGCCATACAGGTTACAATGGATGAATTCCTTGCCTGCCAGGGGGCAAAGGAGGTTCTGGGGGAAGCGGAGACAGATGGGTTCCAGGTGGACGGGATACTGTACCGGGTCAATGGACTGATTCACCTCAACCTGCGCCGGGACCATGAGGATGAGAACGGGTATGACAGCAGGTATCAGACCTTCCGGATGTGCCCCGGGAAAATGACGCTGATTGATTCAGATATGGGGACTTACAGGGAATCCCTGACGGATTACGGCCAGGAGGAGAAGACGGTAAAGGTTGTGTATCCATCGGGACTGCCTGCATATGACAGGTAGGAGGGGAATCAGGAGCGCCTGCCCACAGGTTCCCCCATCCGCACTTTTGTCTCTATGTCAAGCGCCGTATTCCTCAGTATATCGCTGTCGGTACGGATTGCGCCTGGTTCAAACAGCAGGATGACAGTGGAGCCGCCGAAGGCAAAGTATCCCTTCTCCTGTCCGCGGAAAACATCCAGGCTGGTGTAGGCCTTATGGTGGTTCATGATTTTGCCGACCATCATGGCGCCCACCTCCATCATCAGCACGGTGCCGAAGTTTTGGGACTTAATCAGGGAGTATTCACGTGTATTTTCCTTATAGATGGGGCGGCTGGCGGCAGCGGAAGGATTCACTGTGTGGAGTACGCCGGGAATCCTGCGGTAGGAGGAGCGCTTTCCGTCGTCAATATAAGCATAGCGGTGATAGTCTGACACGGTGAGACGGAACACCAGGGCGGTGCCGCCTGTGTAGCGGGAAGCCAGCTTACGGTCCTTTAACAGCTGGTCCAGGGTATAGTCCGTGTGCTTGATGGAAAAATGCCGGCTCCGGCTGATGGTATATGCGCTTACCAGCCCGTCGCAAGGGCTGCAGAGCACATCCGGATCCATATCAAAGGGCCTGGCGCCTTCCTTCAGGGAACGTGTGAAAAAAGCATTGAAGGAACGGTAGGAGCCTCCGGGCGGAATCTCACATCCCCTTACGGAAATACCGCAGGAACGTATGAATGGCCCAATCAGGGCGGATGACAGGGGAGAGTCCAGCAGACGGCCCCCGATTCTGGATATGGCTGGATGGACCAGCGGCTTTAAAAGCAAACGCCCGGGGAGACTGCCGTAGAGAAGACGCAGATATCTGTCCTGTAATGTGTCGCTGCCATGGATGCGTCCGGTTCTGTCAGCGTATTTCATTCAATCACACCTTTCTTTCCTTAAAAAAAGTATATCTTAATCAGTGCCAGTGCCACGATGGATATCAGGAATGTGAGCATTTTCCAGCCTGGCTTTTTAAGCTGGAAGTTGATGATGAACAGCAGTCCCACCGTGAGGATGCAGATGTGCAGCTCAGACAGGAAACGGTGCCCAAGCAAGGGACGCAGGGTGCAGAATAAGGGCAGGATAATGGAAATGGATGTAATCGGAAGCCCCTGGTAGTACTTGCGGGCCTCGTCCGTCTCATCCTGGCGCCGTTCCTCCATCACATTGAAAAATGCAAGGCGGATGACACCTGCCGTCAGATAAAAGACCAGGATGCAGATTCCGGCAATCCCCCTCATTCCCATGGAATAGCACAGAATCATGGGAAATGCGCCAAAACAGACAACATCACACAGGGAGTCAATCTGAATGCCGAAACGCTTCTCATCCTCAGTGCGGTCTGCCTTTGTCCGGGCCACTTTGCCGTCGAACATGTCGCACAGTCCTGAGAATGCCAGGCAGAACAAGGCATATCTGGCAAAACCGTTAAATGTAAGCATCATGCCCAGGGCAGCGGATGCCAGCCCAAGGTATGTCAAAATCACAGTGTAACTGTAAAAACCAATCATATTTTAACCCCAATCGTTACTGCTTTTTCGCCCGTCTGTTCATGGGCAATAGTATTATTATATCAGAAATTGCCGAGGAAACAAGGATAAACGGGAGAGTTATTAATAAAATTTATAATAGTTTTATAAACGATTATAAGTAATTGTGATATACTGTCAATAGCGGGTGACAGTATGTCTTTCTATGTACAGCGTCATACCGCAAGTTAATGAAGGAGGATGGGACTTATGAAATTAAAGACCCGTCTTGCAGTAGCATTTCTGACTATTACCATTGTACCCATGATGCTGTTTTGTCTGATGGCCATGGTGCTTAGCAATTATCAGGCCAAATCCTTTATCAAGGAATATGAGCTGACGGAGCCGGTGGATTTCTTCTCCGGCAATTCCATGCAGATATTCAACCGGCTTACAAAGCGTTCCCAGGAGGATATCCGCAAGTCACTGGATAAGAATCCAGGGAAGTACAGCGATAAGGACTACCTGGATTCCATTAATGCGGAACTGAAAAGCCACTATGCATTCCTGATGGTCCTGAAAGGGGATGCAATCATCTATTGTGGGGATGATAATATCAAGGAGGATGAGGCGCTTTGTGCCCAGCTCCCTCATTTTGGCGCCATGAAGGGCGATTTGGAAGGCGGTATCTACCTGGACGGCGAAAGCCAGCACCTGATTAAGCAGATGGATTTTACGTTTCCGGATGGGGAAGCCGGCACCGCATTCATCATTTCCAACGTGGACGACCTGGTTCCGGAAGTAAAGTCAATGCTCCGCGAGATGCTGATACTTGGGGCCATGATACTGATGATAGCGGGTATCGCCCTTACACTCTGGGTTTACCGTTCTATCTTAAGCCCGCTTAACAAACTGCAGGAGGCCACCAAGAAGATACGGGACGGCAACCTGGACTTTACCCTGGATGTGGATGCGGACGATGAGATAGGGCAGCTGTGCCAGGATTTTGAAGAGATGCGCATCAGGCTCAGGGAGAATGCGGATGAGAAGATACAGGATGATAAGGAGAACAAGGAGCTGATCAGCAACATATCCCATGACCTGAAGACACCCATAACGGCCATCAAGGGTTACGTGGAGGGAATCATGGACGGCGTTGCCTCTTCACCGGAAAGACTGGACAAATATATCCGTACCATTTACAATAAGGCTAATGACATGGACAGACTGATTGATGAGCTTACCTTTTACTCCAAGATTGATACCAACAAGATTCCATATGCATTTACCAAAATCAATGTGGCCCAGTATTTCAGGGACTGCGTCGAGGAAGTGGGAGTGGATATGGAGGCCAGGGGGATTGAGCTGGGCTACTTCAACTACGTGGATGAGGATATCGTGGTGATTGCTGACGCGGAACAGATGAAGCGGGTCATCAACAACATCATCAGCAATTCGGTCAAATATCTGGATAAGAAAAAGGGTATTATCAATATCCGGATAAAGGATGTGGGTGATTTCATCCAGGTGGAGATTGAGGACAACGGGAAGGGCATTGCGGCAAAAGACCTTCCTAATATATTTGACCGGTTTTACCGCACGGATTCTTCCCGGAATTCATCCCAGGGCGGAAGCGGTATCGGACTGTCCATCGTGCGCAAGATCATAGAGGACCACGGAGGCCGTATATGGGCTACCAGCAAGGAAGGGATTGGAACTGAGATCCACTTTGTCCTAAGAAAATATCAGGAGGTTATACAGGATGAGCAAGATACTGATAGTGGAAGATGAGGAGAGCATAGCAGAGCTGGAGAAGGATTATCTGGAACTGTCCGGTTTTGAAGTAGAGATTGAGAATGACGGGACAGAGGGCCTTGATAAGGCTTTAAAGGAAGACTATGACCTGCTGATCCTGGACCTGATGCTTCCCGGAACAGATGGATTTGAAATCTGCAAGAAAGTAAGGGAGGTTAAGAACACCCCCATCATCATGGTTTCGGCTAAAAAAGAGGATATCGATAAAATCCGCGGCTTAGGGCTTGGGGCGGACGATTACATCACCAAACCATTCAGCCCCAGCGAGATGGTGGCCAGGGTAAAGGCCCACATGGCCCGATATGAGCGGCTGATCGGCAGCGGCCAGCCTTCCAATGAAATCATCGAGATCCGTGGACTGAAGATTGATAAGACTGCACGCCGCGTATGGATTAATGGGGAGGAGAAGACCTTTACCACTAAGGAATTTGACCTGCTCACCTTCCTGGCCCAGAACCCGAACCATGTGTTTACCAAGGAGGAACTGTTCAGTAAGATCTGGGATATGGAGTCCATTGGTGATATTGCTACTGTAACGGTGCATATCAAGAAGATACGGGAGAAGATTGAATTTAACACGGCCAAGCCCCAATATATTGAGACTATCTGGGGGGTTGGGTACCGGTTTAAGGTGTGATGTTGACATTACATGAATTTTGATGTGAAATAATTTTATCTAGGAAGTTATATGTGTCCATGTGGTCACAAAGCGAAATCCCGTGTATGCCAGTACACGGGATTTCAATTATGCAAAACACCTGATTCCGTTCCATACTGAAACCAGTCTAAAAAATCTAAAATAATATCAAAAATTCAAAACATCCTCACATAAAAAATCCAACAGGACAAAAATTTCAAAAAAACCATAAGAAAACAGATATACGGTTTTCCAGGAATTTAGTATGATTATCCCATCAAATGAAACATGACAACATGCAGCATGCAGGTTCATGTCTGCGTATGAAAGGGAGGTTATGCGTAATGAAGAAAAGATGGATAAGCATAGTAATGGCGGCTGCAATGCTGGCAGGCACATTGGCAGGATGTGCGCCAAAACCCGTGGAGGCAACACCGGCCCCAACCAAGGCCACGGAGGCTTCCGGGGATACAACGGAGGCCGGAACCCAGGCTGCTCCGGATACGGAGGACCTGCCTGTGCTGAAGGTGGCGGTCATGCCCTTCTTAAACAGTATCCCGATCAAGTATATGATAGACCAGGGGCTGGATACCAAGAATGGTTTTAAGATTGAGACAGTTTACTTTGCCAACGGCGGGGCCATGAACGAGGCCCTGGCAGCCGACCAGTGGGAGGTGGGGACCCTGAGCGCGGCCGCGGTCAATTCCCTGGCCATCTACGGGGCATACTGTATTGCTGATATCGGCCATTCAGAGGGCGGGCTTTATACACTGTGCAAACCGGATTCACCCATTGCAAAGGTCAAGGGCAATAACCCATCCTACCCGGATGTATACGGTGATGCCGAAACACTTAAAGGCGCGGTCATTGCCACCAATACAGGAACCATTTCCCATCTGAACGTGATTAAATGGCTCGAGAAGCTGGGACTTACCACTGAGGATGTGGAGATTGTACATATGGATTTCCCGTCCGCATACCAGGCTCTCATGACAGGCAACTGCGATGTGGCTGCCCTGAATCCGCCCACTTCCTATCAGGCAGAGGGTGAGGGGATGGTCATTACCTCCAGCCTGACCAACCTGGGAGTGCCCCAGTTTGATTCCATCATTGTCAGCAATAAGGCATTTACGGACAAGAGGGATGTGCTTGTGAATTATGTGAAAGCATTTTTTGAGGCCACCGACGCACTGCAGGCCGACCCGGACATGGCGGCCCAGCTGCTTCTTGACTGGTACACGGAGAATGGGTCGGAATCTTCCCTGGAAGCCTGTAAAACAGAAATTGAGACACGTCCATTTGTGACCTCTGAGGAGGCAAAGACCATAACAATCGGCGATTCTGTCCAGATAACAGGAGAATTCTGGGTATCCCAGGAACTGCTGGAGGAATCCAGGTTCCCGGATATTGCAAAACATGTGGACGATACCATTGTTAAGGAAGCTCTGGGTTACTGATTATAAGACCATACGGATCATAAGGGCGCTTGAAACAGCGCCCTCAATTATTGAAAGGTGGGTTAGACGTGACAGAATTAGAGAAGAAACAGCTGCATGACAGACGTAAGTTTGCCGCAATCTCCGTATGTTCCCTGGTGATGTTTTTCGGGATCTGGTATCTGGCGACCGCTGTCCTGCATCTGATGCCGGATTACAGCCTTCCAAGTCCTGTACAGGTGCTGGAAGCATTTATATATAAATTGAACCACAAGGCGCCGGACAGCGGCACCCTGTTCCAGCATATCCTGGCCAGCCTTAAGGTGGCGCTGAGCGGGTATGTGCTGGGCGCGGTGATTGGGATCCCGCTGGGTATCTGCATGGCATGGTTCAAGCGGATTGATTTATTCGTTACGCCTCTGTTTGACCTGGTGCGCCCGGTGCCCACCATTGCCTGGATTCCACTGATGATCCTATGGTTTGGCATTGGCCTGGGGGCAAAGGCCGCCATTATCTTTGTGTCTGCATTCATCCCGTGTGTTATTAACTCTTATGCCGGAATCAAGCAGACCAAGCCGGTGCATCTGTGGGTGGCCCAGACCTTTGGCGCATCCCGTACCAAGATGCTGTTTACCGTGGCAATCCCAACTGCCATGCCCCTGATTTTCACCGGGCTCAGGATATCCCTGCAGGCTGCCTGGACCACACTGTGCGCGGCTGAGATGCTGGCAGCCAACAAGGGACTGGGCTATATGATACAGCTGAACCGTTCCCTTGCAAGGGCCGACCTGATTATCGTGGGCATGCTGACCATCGGCTTTATCGGCACCATCTTTGCCGTGGTACTGACGAAAATGGAGGACCACATGGTGAAGGGAGGAAAGAAGTCATGAGGAAAATGAGTGTTTCTGAAAAAGCGGAAAAATCGGTTTACGCCGCCCTGGCAATCGCCTCCTTTTTCCTGGCCTGGGCTTTCATCACTACCTTTACCGCTGCAGGGGAGACGACCCCTGGTCCGGTTCAGGTCATCCGCCTGCTGTTCACGTCCTTTTTTGAGCCGATTGGCCGTTATACGATCTACGGGCATCTGTATTACAGCCTGAGGCGGGTGCTGGTGGGATATACGGTGGCAGCGGTAAGCGGCATTGTGGTGGGTTTATCCATGGGAACCTCCCGTTATGCGGAAGCAATCATCAAGCCATTGTTTGAGTTGATACGTCCCATACCCCCCATTGCCTGGATTCCCCTGGTCATCCTGTGGTTCGGGGTCGGTGAACTGCCCAAATACGCCATCATCTTTATCGGTTCCTTTACGAACATTACCCTGAATGCATATACCGGGGCCCAGCGCGTGGACCCCACCCTGATCGGCTGTGCCAGGATGCTGGGAACCAGCGACAGGGATATTTTCCTGAGGGTCATCCTTCCCTCCAGCCTTCCCCAGATATTCGCAGGCATGCAGGTGGCGCTGTCCACTGCGTGGATGGCGGTGCTGGCAGCGGAGATGGTGGGCGCCCAGGAAGGCTGCGGCTGGATCATCCTCAGGGGCAGCGATACCATCAACATTCCCCTGGTCCTTGTGGGAATGGTTGTGATCGGGGTGGTGGGCCTGGTACTGGCCACCCTTATGCGGGCGGCGGAAAGGAGGCTTTGTTCATGGAACAGAATGGACGTCTAGGACATAGTGTAATCAGCCTGGACCGCGTGACGAAGCGGTTTGAATCTGCGGGGCGTGTGAAGGAAGTGGTGGATAATGTAAGCCTGGAAGTGAAGGAAAATGAATTCGTGGTGCTGTTCGGGCCGGGACAGTGCGGCAAGACCACCATGATTAACCTGATTGCCGGCCTGGAGCTGGTGACGGAGGGCACGGTGACCGTGGACGGTAAAAAGGTGGAAGGGCCTGGCGCGGACCGTGGCGTGGTATATCAGACCACGGCGCTGTTTCCCTTCTGCACCGTCATGGGCAATGTGGAGTTCGGTCCAAAATCGCGGGGGATTGACAAGAAGACCAGGCGGGAGCGGGCCCAGTATTTCATTGACCTGGTAGGACTTCAGGGCTTTGAAAATAGTTTTCCCAACCAGCTCTCAGGGGGGATGCGCCAGCGTGTGGGGATTGCCAGGGCTTACTGTAACGATCCCAAGGTAATGCTCATGGATGAGCCTTTCGGACATCTGGATGCCCAGACGCGCTATATGATGGAGGAGGAACTGGAAAAAATCTGGCAGAAGGAAAAACGCACGGTTGTCTTTGTTACCAACAACATCGAGGAGGCGGTCTATCTGGCTGACCGGATCATCCTGCTGACCAACTGCCCCACCACCATTAAAAAGGAATATGCGGTGGACCTGCCCAGGCCCAGAAGCTACGTGGACCCGGAGTTCCTGCGTCTGAGAAAGGAAATCCTGGATAATACGGACGAGACATTGTAGAAGGGAGCGCGTCATGAGTGAGGATAAGGTAAAGGTCAAGGTAAAGAACCTGACGAAAAAATTCGGGGACCTTCTGGTGCTGGACGACATTTCCTTTGAGGTAAAGGAAGGGGAGTTCCTCTGTATCGTGGGGCCGACGGGCTGCGGCAAGACCACATTCTTAAACAGCCTGACCAAACTGTACGATATCACGGCAGGTGAAATCCTGGTAAACGGGGAGCCTGTGGATCTGAAGAGACATAATATCGCATACATTTTCCAGGAGTATTCCACATTTCCCTGGCTTAAGGTGGAGGAAAATGTAAAATACGGCCTTCGCATCAAGGGGCTGCCTGAGGATGAGGTGCAGAGGCGGGCCGATGAGGTGATAGCCATGGTCGGGCTGGAGGAATTCCGCGGCTATTACCCGGACCAGCTGTCAGCCAGCATGCTGCAGCGTGTGGTGATTGCAAGGGCGTTTGCAGTGCAGCCCGAGCTGCTGATCATGGATGAGCCTTACGGGCAGCTGGACATTTCCCTGCGGTTCCGCCTGGAGGATGAACTGATACGCCTTTGGCGGGAAACAGGGACCACGGTCATCTTCATCACCCACAATATAGAAGAGGCGGTCTATTTAAGCCAGCGGATCCTTGTGCTGACCAATAAGCCGACCAAAATCAAAAAAGAGATTGCCAATACCCTGCCCTGGCCCCGGGATGTGACGGACAGGGATTTTGTGGAAATACGCAATCATGTGACGGAATTAATTAAATGGTGGTAAAGGAGGGAAAGGGAAATGGCGGACAGACGGCCCAATATCATCCTGTTTATGTGTGACCAGCTGCGTTTTGACGCCCTGGGCTGCTATGGGAACAACCAGATACATACGCCCCATATTGACAGCCTTGCACTGAACGGCAGCACATTTGATAATCATTTTGTCCAGAACCCGGTGTGCTCCCCCTCCAGATGCACGGTGCTCACGGGCAGGTATCCGAAAAACCACGGGACCAGGGACAACGGCATCCCCCTGAGGGATTCGGAGATTACCCTGGCTGAGACACTGAGGGACAACGGCTACCGCACGGCGGCCATCGGGAAGATGCATATCACCACCCAGTTTGTGCCCAAGGAGGATGAACAGGAGGACTGGCCTGAGGACAATTATGGGTTTGATATCATCCACACGACCTGTGACTGTAAGACAGGCGAATACCTGGACTGGCTGAAGGCGGCAAGTCCTGAGGATTATGAGGAAGTGAAAATGCAGGGGGAGCGCAAGGCAAAAGAGGACAGGGCGTCGGCTGCGGATAAGGATACCGGCGGGCCGCCCCAGGTTTATCCCAGCGGCATCAATCCATCCTATCATCAGTCCCACTGGATTGCGGACCGGATGATTGACCTGATTGAGGAATCCGGGCCGGACCAGCCGTTTTTCGCCTATTGTTCCTTTGTGGATCCCCATCATCCCTTTGACCCTCCAAAGCCTTACGGGGAGATGTATGACCCGGATGCCCTTGAGGTTCCGGTACGGATGGAAGGGGAGCTTCTTGACAAACCGCCCCATTTCAGGAAGGCTTTGACCGCAAGGGGATTTTCCAATGAAAAATATGACTACCGGAAGCTGAAAGACCATCAGTGGGGCCAGATAAAGGCGGCTTACTACGGCATGATAACCCTGATTGACGACAACATCGGCAGGATTCTTGATGCGCTCAGGAAAAATGGCGTGGAAAAGGATACCCTGATCCTGTTCACCAATGACCATGGGGAGCTTTTGGGGGACCACGGACTGCTGTTTAAGGGGCCGTTCCACTATGACTGTATCATCAAAGCGCCTATGATCATCAAGTGGCCGGGGGTGGTTCCACAGGGATCCCGCTACAGCCAGGTCACGGAACATGTGGACATCATGCCCACCCTTTTGGAGTACGCAGGGGTGCGGCCTCCCTACGGTGTCCAGGGCTGTTCCATGGCGCCCATCCTGAGGGGGGACAAGGGGGCGGGTAAGGAATATGCCATGACGGAATTTAACTGTTATGACTGGGGGCTTAGCGTGAAGACCCTGACCGGACGCAATTACAAGCTGACCTATTATGCGGGGGAGGAATACGGGGAGCTTTATGACCGGAACCTGGACCCGGAAGAGTTTAAGAATCTGTGGGATGATGAGGCTTATGGGGCTGTAAAGGCTTATATGATGAAAAAACTCATGGACCGCATCATTGAAACAGAAGACCCGCTTCCCCTGCGGATTGGAAAATACTGACGGATTACCTCCGGCGCCTTTGTCCGCGGACTGTTCCCGGAAAAAGGCGCTGGGGTTGTTTTTGCATTTTTATATATGCTATACTAAAAGCTGATCAGAAAATCAGAAAGGGGATATGTGAGCCGTGAAAAGCAGCATCTGGTCCTGGCGGGTGGATAAGAACAGCATGAAAATACGTCTGCTTTTCACTTTGTTTGCAGCGGTGTTCATCCTGACCATCATCGTGTCGGCCATTGGTTATAAAACATTTGAACGGACCCTGGTTTCGGAGATTGGACACAACCGGGCCGATGTACTGCGCCAGGTAGGGGAACGTGTCCGCCAGGTAAAGGAGAACGCCTATACCCTTTCCAACCTTTATTATTATGACAGCACCCTGTACGGCTATCTGGAGAGGATGGATGCAGGGGAACAGGAGGAACTGGCGCCGGAGTTTGAGGCGTACATGGAACGGCTGACCTCCCAGTACCAGAATTCTTTTTATGAGAGCGGACGGCAGTTCCAGGTGACCCTGGCCCTGGAACATGGCGGGGGATACTGTATGGTGCATACCCCGGAGCACGTGGACTGCAGTTACATGAGTCCCAAGACAAAAATATGGTACAAGAAAATGCTTTTTGCGTATGGGGATATGATTGATATCGCATGCTTTAAGGATAAGGAGAACCAGACCGATTACTTTTGTGTGGCCCGCTCCATCAATGACAAGGAAGGCAATCCCCTGGCCTACCTGATGATCAACATGGAGGAGTCCCAGATTTACGGCATGTACCAGTCGCTGACAGAGGGGAACCGGAATACGGTATATGTGGTGGATGAGGGAGGAACCATCATATCCTCAAGCAACCGCAAGCTCAATGGATTTGAGTTCTTCCATATGAAGAACCTGGAACGTCTGTTTGGCGGTGCGCCCTATATATTTACAAGGATGCAGGGGGAGAATATTCTTTTTACCCATTATTATGACCAGGCTTCCGGGTTCACGGTCCTGGAGGAGATACCGCTGTCCGTGCTGATGGAGCCTATCCGCCAGGTGCGGCTGGTAATCCTGACCATGGCCCTTCTGGCCGTGGGGGCGGCGGGGGTTTATGCATGCCATTTTGTGGATAAGACCACCCGCCCCATCTCCCAGCTGTGTGAGTTCATGCTGCAGGTGGAAGGTGAGAACCTGGATCAGGAATGCAGCGTCCACGGGTATACGGAGATTAACATACTGAGCAACCGGCTCAATGCCATGCTCAACAGGATGAGGGGTCTGATGGAGGGAATCAGGCAGAAGGAGAAGCAGAAGCGGAGGATGGAGCTGAGTTTCCTCCAGGCCCAGATCAACCCGCATTTCATGTATAATACCCTGTTTTCCATCAAGTGCATGGTGGACATGGAAAAGAATGAGGAGGCGTCCAGGATGCTGGTTTCCTTTATCCAGCTTCTGCGCAGCACCCTGTCCAACCCCAATGAGTTCGTGATGATACGGGAGGAATTCCAGGTGCTGCGCCAGTATGTGGAAATCCAGAAATTCCGATATGATGACGGTTTCCAGGTAATATTTGAATGTGATGAAGGGGTGGAGGAAAAAAAGATACCCAAGCTTCTCATCCAGCCCCTCTTGGAAAATGCCATCTTCCACGGGGTGGAATTCAAAAAAGGGGAAGGACTGATCATCATCACGGCCAGGGCCTTGGACGGCGGCGTCGCGGTGACGGTGGAGGACAACGGCATGGGGATTGCTCCCGAAACCATTGAGAAGATCAACAGGGGGGAACGGATGGGTGAAAAGGCCCATGTGGGCATTGTGAATGTCAAGGAACGGATTCAGCTGAATTTTGGCGGGAACTATGGAATGAAGATAGAAAGCGTCCAGTGGGAGGGTACGAAAATCATCCTGAACCTCCCGGCAATTGATTAAGATATGTAAAGGAGATGCCATGATAAAGGTACTGGTTGCGGATGACGAAGTGCCGATCCGGCAGTGGCTGGAATTCTGCATTAACAAGATGGAAGGATACCAGGTTGTGGGTGCGGCTGCCAATGGGGCGGAAGGATATTCCATATTCAGGAAGACTGTGCCGGATATCATTATTACGGACATACGGATGCCTGTTATGGATGGTATGGAAATGCTTAAGCTGATACGGAGCATCAACCCGGCTGTTTATGTGGCAGTGCTCACCAGCCATGAGGATTTCGGGTACGCCAGACAGGCAATCAAGCTGGGTGCTTCTGAATACATATTAAAAACAGAGATTACGGAGGAGAGCCTGCGTCAGGCGCTGGAAAATGGAAGGAAGGCGGTCGTGGGAGAGCCGGGCGGCGGGCTGAAAAAGCATTATGAGGAGATCTCCAACCGGAACCATTATCTGCGCTCGCTGGTCTTGAGCACACACGCGGTCCAGGTAAGCGGTTCCATGCTGCAGGAATATGATGTCACGCTGGAAAAGAGGGAGTTCGCTGCGCTGGATATCATGACGGAGGAGGAAGGGCCGCTGCGGATTGATCTGCCCGGTGACGGCCCGCTGGAGCATATGATAAAAGTGCCTCTGGAGCTGAACCATACCATCCTTCTTGGGAACCTGCGGCGCAGTCCTTCTGCGTCCGGATTGCGCCGGATGGAGGACCTGCATCTTTATTGCCAGCTGATCTTAAAGCAGGTTTCCTGCCACATTGGGTGCAGTGACATATATGACGACCTGGGCAGGCTGGGGGATGCCATGAGGCAGGCCCATGACCGGGTCAAGCTTTGTTTTTATCATCCAAGGGAGAAGATATTTTCCGTGCAGCCAACGGGAAGATACCGTCTGCCAGGCGGGGAAAAATACAAAATCCGGTTCAGCAAGGAACTTGTAAACCAGAATTATTCCAGGGCAGGGGAAATCCGGGACGAGATGATGGCCGAGGCGCGCTCAGAGGAGGTCACGGACATTGAATACCTGAAGAAGCTGTATTCATTTTTCCTGACCTCCCTGTACCATATTACCAAGGATGACGTGGATAAGGTGGAGGAACAGCTGTCATGCCTGAACCGTGACATGGCTGCAGCAATGTCCTTAGATGAGCTGGACGCTGTGATGGAACAGGGATTTGACTGGTGCGGCATCCATGGTGTGAGGAATGAAGCGTATTCGGCGCCCATACGGAACGCGGTCCGCTATATGGAGGAGCATTTTGCAGAATCCCTGGCCCTGCCGGACGTGGCCGCCCATGTGGGCCTAAGCTCCGAGTATCTGAGCCGCCTGTTCAAGGAGGAGACAGGGGTGAAGTTCGTGGTATACCTGAATAATCTGAAGCTGAAACATGCGCTGCACCTGCTGGAGACAACCAACCTGAAGGTATATGAGGTCGCGGAGCAGGTGGGGTATTCCAACCTGAGCTATTTTTCGACGGTGTTCAAAAAGAACTTTGGGCAGAATCCATTTGACTATAAGAATAACTGTAAAAACAGCATGGGGTAAAGTATGGACGGATGAAAGCGGCGGATGGGGACAGTGCCGGATGCAGGCAATGCTTGATGGGGACAGTGCCGGATGCAGGCAATGCTTGATGGGGACAGTGCCTGATGCAGACGATGCCTGATGGGGACAGTGCCTGATGCAGACGATGCCTGATGCAGACTGTGCCTGATGTGCGGGTGAAAACTTGTAAGCGCTTACATAAAACAGATGGGAATGCGGATATGAAAAACAGGCAGCATATCAGGCCGGATGTATAAAAATGCGTACATCCCGGGATGCATATTCGTATATGCGAATCGATAACGGATATGTGAAAATGACAGAAAATGAAAGTATTTACACCGTTTTTTACTTGAAATTTAACAAATTTTCGCGGAAAAACTCTTTACTCAAGAAATGTTTGTGATATAATGGACGAGGTGGACGGACAAGAGAGAAGCATTTGTTCCGTCCGGAAAGAATAAGGCAGATATAAGAGTAGAAAGCCAGTCTACAAGAACATGAGGAGGAAATTAACTTATGGCAAAATGGGTTTATAAGTTCCATGAAGGCAGCGCAGCAATGAGAAACCTTCTTGGCGGCAAGGGCTGCAACTTAGCAGAGATGACCAACCTGGGAATGCCTATTCCACAGGGATTTACAGTTACTACAGAGGCTTGTACCGAGTACTATAACTGCGGCAAGCAGATTTCCGATGAAATCCAGGAGCAGATTTTTGAGGCAATTACATGGATGGAAGGTATTAACGGCAAGAAGTTCGGTGATACAGAAGATCCGTTGCTGGTTTCCGTACGTTCCGGCGCACGTGCATCCATGCCAGGCATGATGGACACCATCCTGAACCTGGGATTAAATGACGTTGCAGTTGAGGGCTTTGCCAAGAAGACAGGCAATCCAAGATTTGCCTATGATTCCTACCGCAGGTTCATCCAGATGTATTCCGACGTTGTCATGGAAGTTCCCAAGTCCTATTTTGAGAAGATCATCGATGAGATGAAAGAAGCAAAGGGCGTACATTTTGATACAGACCTGACAGCCGATGATTTAAAAGAGCTGGCAGAGAAGTTCAAGGCTGTTTACAAGGAAGCCATGAACGGCGAGGAGTTCCCACAGGATCCAAAAGAACAGCTTATGGGCGCTGTTAAGGCTGTATTCCGTTCATGGGACAACCCACGTGCAATCGTATACCGCCGTATGAACGATATCCCCGGCGACTGGGGTACTGCTGTTAACGTCCAGACCATGGTATTCGGTAACAAGGGCGAGACATCCGGCACAGGCGTTGCATTTACACGTAACCCATCCACAGGTGAGAAGGGTATCTACGGTGAGTACCTGATTAATGCACAGGGCGAGGACGTTGTTGCAGGTGTACGTACACCTCAGCCAATCTCCAAGCTGGCAGAAGACCTTCCGGAGTGCTATGAGGAATTCATGAACCTGGCCATGAAGCTGGAGAATCATTTCCGCGACATGCAGGACATGGAGTTCACCATTGAGGAAGGCAAGCTGTATTTCTTACAGACACGTAATGGCAAGAGGACTGCCCCGGCAGCCATCCAGATTGCCTGCGATTTAGTAGACGAGGGAATGATTACTCCTGAAGAGGCAGTATGCAGGATTGAAGCCAAGTCCTTAGACCAGTTACTGCATCCTACTTTTGTACCGGAAGCATTGAAGGCCGGCGAAGTAATCGGAAGCGCACTTCCTGCATCTCCTGGCGCTGCAGCCGGTAAGGTATACTTTACTGCTGATGAAGCCAAGGACGCCGGCAAGGGCGGCAGAGGCGAGAGGGTCATCCTGGTGCGTCTGGAGACATCCCCTGAGGATATCGAAGGCATGCACGCTGCACAGGGTATCCTGACTGTCCGCGGCGGTATGACCAGCCATGCAGCAGTAGTTGCACGTGGCATGGGAACCTGCTGTGTATCTGGCTGCGGTGAAATCAAGATTAATGAAGAAGCTAAGGTATTTGAACTTGGCGGACATACATTCCATGAGGGAGATTACATTTCCCTGGATGGTTCTACCGGAAAGATTTACAAGGGCGACATCGCTACACAGGAAGCAACTGTAAGCGGCAACTTCGAGCGTATCATGGAGTGGGCTGATCAGTTCAGGACCCTGAGCGTGCGCACCAATGCAGATACTCCTGCAGATACACTGAACGCTGTTAAGCTTGGCGCTGAGGGCATCGGCCTTTGCCGTACCGAGCATATGTTCTTTGACGCGGAGAGGATTCCTAAGATCCGCAAGATGATTCTGTCTGAGACAGTTGAGCAGAGGGAAGAAGCATTAAATGAACTGATTCCTTTCCAGAAGGGTGACTTCAAGGCCATGTTCAAGGCCCTGGAAGGCAGACCTATGACCGTGCGTTACCTGGATCCGCCTCTGCATGAGTTCGTTCCTACGGACCCGGAGGATATCAAGGCCCTGGCTGACGATATGGGAATGACGGTAGAGGAAGTAAATGCCAAGTGTGCAGAGCTTCATGAGTTCAACCCAATGATGGGTCACCGCGGATGCCGTCTGGCTGTTACTTATCCTGAGATTGCCAAGATGCAGACAAGGGCTGTCATGGAGGCTGCCATCGAGGTTAAGGAAGAGTGCGGATATGATATTGTTCCGGAAATCATGATTCCTCTTGTCGGCGAGAAGAAAGAGCTTAAGTTTGTTAAGGACATCGTAGTTGAGATTGCTGAGCTGGTTAAGAAGGAAAAGAATTCCGATATCCAGTATCACATCGGCACCATGATTGAGATTCCAAGAGCAGCCCTGACCGCTGATAAGGTGGCTGAAGAGGCAGAGTTCTTCTCATTCGGAACCAATGACCTGACACAGATGACCTTCGGCTTCTCACGTGATGACGCGGGCAAGTTCTTAGATTCCTACTACAAGGCTAAGATTTACGAGTCTGACCCATTTGCAAGACTGGATCAGGAAGGTGTTGGACAGCTGGTTAAGATGGCTGTTGAGAAGGGACGCGCTACAAGACCGAACCTTAAGTGCGGTATCTGCGGCGAGCACGGCGGAGATCCGTCATCCGTAGAGTTCTGCCATAAGGTTGGACTGAACTACGTATCCTGCTCACCGTTCCGTGTTCCGATTGCACGTCTGGCAGCAGCTCAGGCAGCTCTGAACAATGTAGGAAAATAATAGATTCTAAAAAATATGTTTACTTCACTACGCTGGTTGTAAAAAAGGAGGACGTAAGAGAGTACATGTCTTATCACCCTGTATACACGAAGGCGAACCGATTTAAAGATATTATATGTAAAATCTATATATAACACTCGAAAGGGGTTGTGAGGCTATCAGCATAGTCCGCGGCCCCTTTTGCTGTTAGGAATACTCTATTCAGGATTAAATCTCAGAGCATTGGCTTTGATAGGTTTAATCCTTTTTTGTTGCAGAGAGGTAGAACACGTATAAGAAGAAAAATCGGTAGAGGAGGTAAATGTATCATGGAAGAAATGAACAAAATACAATTTAAAAGTGAAGTGCACAAACGGTTTTATTTACAGTATTTTCCCAAATACAGGCATAAGGATTCATACCACGCGGCGCTGGTCTACCGTCTTGGAATCGCTGAGGATACGAGAGAAAATGTAAACCGTATTTATGATTTTAAAACCGGACTTGTAAAAACCGAATGCCTTCATGAGGGCTGGCAGACATCCAGCAGCGTGAAGGTAATCCGCATGGCGTTTAATTTGTACAATAACGGAACGCCCAGCGTCCTTGATTACGAGGATGCGGAGGATCAGTTGGCAGAGTGCAGATTGTATACAGTAGAAGATTTATTCTGTTGTGGTTACGCTTCTTATTTTTGGCAGACGATTAAAATTAGGTATCCTGAGTATTGTGGAGGCGCGTAAATCATTTTAAGCTTGGCATACGAAAGGGGAAAAACATGAAAGTAATAGCGATTGCAAATCAGAAAGGCGGAGTCGGAAAAACGACGACATGCGTAAACTTGGGAATCGGACTGGTGAGAGAGGGGAAACGGGTGCTTCTGATTGAAGCGGATGCCCAGGGAAATCTGGCCGTCAGTTTAGGGATTGAAGAACCAGATGATTTGGAAGTCACATTAGTAAATGTGCTGGAAAAAGTGGCAAATGACGTGCCGTTTGATTTGTCGGAAGGTATTCTTCAATACGAGGAAGGGGTGGACTTCCTACCGGCTAATATTGAACTGGTCGGATTGGAAACTACTCTGGTAAATGTGATGAGCAGAGAGACAATCCTGCGTCAGTATATTCTTGAACTGAAAGACAGGTATGATTACATATTAATTGACTGTATGCCTTCTCTGGGAATGATAACAATCAATGCCCTTGTAGCTGCAGACAGTGTTTTAATACCTGTGGAGTCGGTATATCTGCCGGCAAAGGGCCTGCAGCAGCTCATTAAAACCATTGGGCGGGTGCGCAGACAGTTGAATCCTCAGCTTGAAATTGAGGGAATCGTATTGACTAAGGTGGACCGAGGGACTAATTTTGCAAAGGATATATTGAGAAAGCTGCGAGAGGCTTATGGAGCGCAGATTCATATATTTGAAAACTGTATTCCACTGTCTGTCAGGGCGGCGGAGACAAGCGTCGAAGGGACAAGCATTTATGTCTATGCGTCGGATGGAATAGCGGCTGAAGGATATGCGGCCTTGACCAGGGAGGTGCTTTTTAATGGGTGGTCGTAGTGCGGATAAGGTTAAATTCACCTCATATGACGATTTATTTGGCAGCGCGGAGGTAGTAGCGGCGGAGGAAGATAGAAGCATTCGCGTACCGCTTGGCGAACTGCATTCTTTTAAAAACCACCCGTTTCATGTGTTGGATGATGAGAAAATGATGGACACGGTACGCAGTATTAGGCAGTATGGTGTTCTGGTTCCGGAAATTGTCCGGCAGGATGGGGGTGGAGGCTATGAGAGTGTGGCAGGGTACAGAAGGAAGCGGGGAAGTGAGCTGGCCGGATGCAGGGATATGCCTGTTATTGTCCGGAAGATGACGGATGACGAGGCCACGATTGTGATGGTTGATTCCAATATCCAGAGAGAAGATATTCTTCCGTCTGAAAAAGCCTGGGTGTACAGGATGAATATGGAGGCATTAAGCCATCAGGGTGTGAAGGGCGAGGACTATACGGCCAATCTGGTAGGAGAAGCGGCCGGTGACTGTGCAAGAACTGTCCAGCGGTACATTCGGCTTACTTATTTGAGGAGGGAATTACTTATTTATGTGGATCAGGGAAAGATTGTTCTTGTGGCGGCTGAAAAAATATCATTTCTTAGTGACGAAGAGCAGGGCTGGGTGCTGCAAATGATACAGGACAATCAGTCAACAGTGTCAAAGAGTCAGGCAGAGGAATTGAGAGAGGAAAGCTCTGCAGGAAGGCTGACAGAAGAACAGGTGACAGATATTTTAAGCAGGAAGACGGTAAGTACGAGCGTTACAATATCGGCAAAAAGAATCAGAAGTTATTTTCCACAGGATTTCACGAAAAAACAGATTGAAGAGATTATTTTTAGATTGCTGGATTCCTGGAAGGAAAAGGAAAACCAGACAGGCCAGCTACGATAAGGGTAGCCTCAGAGCTTTGCGACACGATGTCCTAAAGGTTAAAGCAACAAGAATATAGTTGGATAAGAGATGCCGGCTTATTATGCAGTGATAAATGACTGATAAAGGCCGGCATTTTCAGATGACTGTAGGCCGGACAGTTGACAGCCAGACCTTGTGACACTGTGTCGCAAAGCCAGATTGGTAGTTGTTTTCACTTGTTATTCTCCAAAGCAGATTTTCAAAGTAACGATCATATAAAATGGAGGATAATATAATCATGGGAAAGAGTGGAATTGTTACAACAGAAAATACTGACAGCGAATTATATCATGATGTGATGGCACTGTTTAAAATATACCGTTCGGTATCATGGAAAATGCAGATCCAAATTGGGCAGGTAAAGCACCGGTTTCAGAAGGAATATGGTACAGATGTAGACGAATTTCTGGAATCCTTACATCAGGCGGGAATGGATTTGAATGACGATGAAGCCAATATCCGTTCCAGGGTGGAGGCAATCAGCAGCTCCAACAAGTTTTTAAAGCTGATTGATGAATCGCACAAGTACCATCCACAGGGAGAACGGAACTATTGGATTCTTTATTATACCTATATGTCGCCTTACCAGCTGATGAACATAACAGAGATTATAAGTAAACTGGAGCCACATTTACCACAGAGTATAAGGGATTAACCGCAGTACTTATTTCAGATGGAGAGAAAATGCTTTAAAAGCGGTAGAGGGCATACTCTGGGGTTACGAGGAGGAGAGCAGAAAGCTTTTGGAGCATTATCGGGATACATGGACAATCGAGGTGTGAGAGACGTCGTATATACAAGAGAAGGGGATTGGGAAGATGAACGGAAATAAAAGAGAAGATACAGGGGAAAGGGATAACGTAATCTGTTTACACTGTCACGCTCAGGCAGAACGGACGGAGAGAAGCTGTCCGGTATGCGGTAGGCTGCTGTTCCGGAGGAAAAGGAAGATGATTTGAGTCAATGGCCCTGTGTCTGAGAGGGAAGACAAGGAATCGTATAGGTATACTACCCGTCCATTGATAGGCTGTATGGGTGGAACGGACGGAATATAGAGAAAGTTCCTTGTTTAGAGCAAGTTAAAGTAGTATAATTTATTTACATTTTAGAAGAATAAGTTATACTGTTCAATCGGCATTTAGCTGTCCCTGACGGAAAATATTTTAATTATCGAGAAGGGTTAATATACGAATTGTAAAAGAAAGGATTAATACTAATGGAAGATTGGGAAAAGATACGGAAAGCATATCAAAAAAGAGAACGAATAGGCATGATAGGTATGATTATGTTTATTGTAATAGGAGTAATTTGTGATTGGAATGTTCTTGTTGAAAGAAATATTGTAATTCCTATTGATGATATAGAATCATTTTCATTAACTATTTTACAAGTACAGGCAACAGTCGGAACTCTGATATTTACAATTATTGCATTGATTACAGGAAATATTTCTGATTCTTATATGGGGGTATCTATAAGTGATTTCTATTTGAACATAAAACCATGGAAATTAACGCAAAAAGTACTTATTCTTGTTTCGTTGGGATTGTGTTTGACAAGTGTGATATCCCATTCTCTGGGCTTATACAATATTGTTTTTTATTTGTTTGTAGCGACATTAATTGCAATATTAATTTCAATCCTAGAGATGTACTCTGCTTTTGAGGGGAGAAATAAACACAACCAAGAAATAGAATCATATGTCAATTATATGTTAGAAAGCAATATGGAGTATGAGCAGAAATTAAATATATATAAAAATTTTGTTGTGGACTGGAAAAAGGTGGTTGATTCACAGGATAAACAAAGTTATGAAAAGTTTCTTGAAATCTTTGAAAAATGTATGTCATCCTTATGGACTTATAGCACTGACGAAGCTTTATCATCTATAGAACAACAATGCTATAGTATATCATATTGCCTTTTGGGATCAGAGAAAAAAGCGTTAAAGGAAAAGGGTCTTGAATTTGTGCAGAAAATATATGACATATTATGGAAGTTTATTTATGATTGTATTACAGAAAAAAGACCGCTACTAAATCAATATAAAAAAGAGTTTCCTCTTTTTACGGAAATTTGTGGTGAACTGATACGAAGTATTGATGAAATAAATGTTGAAGATGTAGAAAAGCGACTTAAGTTTGATAACCTGGCCGATTCAGTACTAAGAACTGCGGTATGGCTTAGATATGACAAAGAGAAGGAGATTGATAATAAAGAGGAGAAAATAAAGTTTAAAAGATATACATATAATTACCAAAGTGAAATCAGTGAATTAAATTCGTTTGCTAAATACATAGGATATTATTTGGGGAAATATAATAATAAAAATAATATAATCAACCAATATGTTTGGGCAAACGTATTAAACAGATGGAGTCTTTTTTCGACATATAACATTCCAGAAGAAAGAGCAGAAGACTTTTTAAAGGCTAAGGTCAATATCTACTTTTGCTATTGCTATGGAATGATAGTGAATGGACAAGAAAACATCGTAAAGATGGGATTATATCTTAGCGGGATGAGGAACACTGTTAGATTAGACAATAGATATCAGGCTCTATTATATCTGGTTGTTCATTGTTACAGCTATTATTTAGCAGTAAGAGAAAGTGATGATTGTGTCCCTGAGGATATTAGACAATCAGCATTAAATATCTGGGACGACAAAGGTGTGCAGGGGTCTTTTTTGAAGTTTCTCAATATGTTGTCAGAAAACTCAGAATGGTTGGATTTAGACATTCTTAATCAAATGTATGGAATAGTAAATACATTTGAGTTGTTCTCTCAATATGAAACTGCAAAATCTATGATTATTGAGTCTGTAACATCAGATTTTTATTTGTTTCTTATTTTATTTATGTCTCACGAATTTTTTCTGCCAGAGCTATTGGAAAGAAATGTTGATGACATGCGAGCTTTTAGATATGTTTCAAATGGGAATGAAGATAAAACAAAAGAAATGCTTGGCAAATTATTCAGAATGACATTTATAGATAACCAATCAGAGAAACAAATAGATAAAGAAGTTGGTTTGATGTATAATGACTTGGAAAAAACGGTTAAGAAAAAACAAAAGGAAAGGTACACCAGATTAGCAAAAGAAGCACAGAAAAATTATGAAATCCAAATAAATGAAAAAGAGATATGCGAGAAAATTAAAAATGATACCATTGGGAATATAAAAGAAAAATTTGCTCCAATCTTAGTTGAGAGCGATGAAAAGAATGGAATCATAGATGTTAATTTATTAAGCTTAATTGATTATACTAGTTCAATGGGAACCAAAAACAGTACGGATGGATATTATTCGCACATGAATGGAATGTTCTTGCTAGGTATTGCAAGATTTTTATATCAAAGGGGAGTTGTTGAATTTAAAAAGAGATTTGACGATTTTTCTGATGATAAAGAATTTATGGAATATTTAGCAGCGAATGATTTACATTTACTTCTTGGATCACAATATATTTTAAAAAATAGAGATTATAGAATTAGTACTGAGTATAAAAGATTTTTGAAAGATTATGAGACAATATATACAACTGTTTTACAAGATGGTATTGCGTTGAGAAAGAATTCTATACAGGTGTGCTTGCAGGATATTAATGTTTCAATCCATTCCCCCAATATAAAAGAAGAAAATGTGGAATATGACAAGAAAACAAGAAAATATTATTATCCTATTTTGGATGGTCTCCCAATAGATTTTGATGAAGATGAACTTAGAGAATTCCTCTATAATAATCGTAAAGTTATAAATGTAACTGCAAAAATTTCTATACAAGTAAATGAAAAACCATGTGGTACTATTTTCACTGGTAGACAAAGAGGATAATATAATTTTTATAAAAATCAGTAAATAAATTACTTCGCAAGTAACAGCATTAAGTATATAGCCTCCTGGTTATTGGGCCGTTTAAGTGTGCCTCATTGTTTCAGGATGTAGTTAGCAAAACCGGGCGAGGGTGCAAAGAATCGTACAAGTGTTCTTGCCCTCCCCTGTGGCCAGGAACTCGAAGCGGCAACGCCGCCAGAGCGTATAACACATTACATCTTGTAAGCAAGGTTGTTGTATGCAAAAAGGGGCGTTGCCCTCTTTGGAGTCCTCCGCAACAAAGAAGCGATATGCCCCTATAGGAAGCATACTGGCGTTTCCTGCCAGCATACCGTTACACGGTTTGCGTGTGTTTCCTTGTAAACTGACCTAATTGCTTTATCAGAAACCATTTGTGATGTATGTACCCATAAAACGAAATAAATCAATGGCACGCTATATATAGATTACAAAGCATTGGTACTAACAACATATAGTAGCATTATAATCTTGTATTGATTTTATGTATTTCCGGGTTCTCCAGAAGTGCAGAAAAATTTTGTTCCTTGTTGCACAGCGGGAAGAGACAGCTTGTGGCTGCTGTCTGAAATCATCATTTAACGATATACGCAGAAAGACGCTCATTATTTGAATATGCAGCATTTTTTTTTGCTTTATAGGAAATTCCTCGCCGAGCTTAAGTTATGTAAACTAACAGCCCGCCATTAGGCGGGCAGACTTTGAAGATGACATTATTTAGAAGATATAAAAGCCTTCTACGCCAGCCTCATCATCCAACAAATCATCTTCGTTTAAGAAATAATCCATGTCCAGAAGCGCTTCCTCCGGCATGTCACGGACATCTTCGGAAGTCATTCCCTCCGGCGGGGTGAGCATGTACTTTTTTCTGAGTTTCTCTGCATGTGGATTCATGGTATGGTATCCTCCGTTTTCTTTTTAGTTTATCACAGACGGAGTAACTGTAAAAGGACGCTTTATGCGCAGGAGAACGGCAATGAGATTTTTTCATGGTCCTTTCATATAATTCGTGCAGAGAAACAGGTTTATGGTTGAAATACAGTTCCAGAAAAAGCATGGTATTCCCACAGTTAGGACATTTCAGGGGATTATACCCAAAGAAATGGAGGGTGGAATCACGCCATCGGTTAAAAGAAAGATAGATCTTATGCTTTTCCCTGGAGATAGCCCTGCGCAGATACTGGTCTAACTTGCGGTGTCTGGCATAAATCCCATAGTAACGGATTATTTTGAAATGTTTTTCCGGGATATGCAGAGTTAAACGGGCGATAAAGTTAAGAACAGGTATCGTTTCCACAACGAGTTTATCATCTTCGTGGCGGTTATAATGAAATGTGACAAACGCACCATCATAGGAATCAATGCGGGAGGAGGCGATAACCGGCCGGCCAAGATAATGACCGATATATTTGAGGACGGTTGCAGGATTGCATTTATTGGGCTTTGCATAAACATAAAACCCTTTTTGTGATTGGAATAAATGAAGGCTTTAACCTTTTTGAAGGAGAAGCCAATCCGGGAATGCAGTTCATTAAGGAGAGCCGTCTGAAACGAGTCGCGAAGGAGACGGAAGTTAAAGTGCTTTTTGTGTCGCCAGAAGAGACTTTTGCCAACGCCGCCCTCCGAAATAAGGCAGTGGATATGAGGATTCCATTTGAAATTGCGTCCGAAGGTATGGAGAACGCAGATAAAACCGGGAGTAAATAATTCGGAGAGATTCTCTTTGTGAAACATGCGGGTGACAACGCTGTTGACAGCAGAAAACAGGCAGTTGAGGAGGGAGCGGTTGTGTAGGAAGAAAGGGCGTAGTTCTTCTGCGATGGTAAAGACACAGTGGCGGTGCTGTACATCAAGGATTTTGAAAGACATAGAGGTAGTCCTGTCAATGGAATACATGTTGCCGCAAGAAGGACAGAAACGGGAGTGGCAGCGAAAGGGAACAAATTTAAAATTGCCACAACAAGGGCAGGCGTACATGGCACCACCAAAGGCAGGAGTGCCGCAGAGGATAAGTTTTTCTACATTCTCAATGATAGAGTCACGAGGGTGTTGGAGATAAATCATTTCTTCAAAATAGTCCGTAAAAATATGCTGTAAAATAGTCATAAGACTATTATGAAGGAAAAGGCAACAAAAGGAAACCCCTAATTCCCCTCATGAATGAGGGGCTAGGGGAATTGAGGTGCCGAAGGCACTTTCTTGTATAATAGGAAAGTTCGCCAAATGGCGGACCAATTGATAAAAAAGCCCGCAAAATGCGGGCAAAGCAAACAGACGGTAGTTAAAAAAGGTCAATATAAAATCCTTCTTCAAATTCATCGTCATCCAGGTCATCATCCTCCGTAAGAAATTCATGCATATCAAGCAAATCAGAATCAGACATAGTTCTGACCAGTCTGGCTGTCATTCCTTCCGGCGGGTTTTGAATATATTTTTGCCGCAGTTCCTCTAAAAATTTTGAATCCATGGGAATCCTCCTGTCTGTTAATAAGATAAGTATGGTACAGACAGGTGGAAAAATCAAGCAGAACGGCATTTTACGTTTGCCATTGCCCTTTCATATAATTCTTCCAGAGAAACACGGTGATGATTGTAATAAAGCTCTACGAACTGCATTTCGTGGTTGCATTGTGTACATTTGAGCGGGTCATAGCCAAAAGACAGAAGGATGTCTTCACGCCATTTGTTAAAAGTTTTCATCAGACGGTGCTTGGATCTTGGAACAGCCTTCCAAAGTGATTGATTTTTATCACGTTGCCTGGAATAAAGACCATAGTAACGTGTCATTTTAAAGTTTTTTTCCGGGATGTGCTGGATCAGGAGCTTTATAAAATCTATAACAGGAAGAGTCCTTTTTACAAAGGCATTGTCTTCGTGACGGTTATAGTGAAATGTGACATTGGTGCCATCATAGGAATCAATCCGTTTCAGGGCAATGACGGGGCGGCCGAGATAACGGCTGATATATTTAATCACCGCATCCGTATCACAGAGATTTGGTTTGGCATAAACATAAAAACCATTTTTATCCTTATGGTAGATAAGAGCTTTTGTTTTTTTGAAAGAAGGTCCAATGCGGGATTCGAGAAGATTGAGAAGAGCGGTCTGAAAGGACTTTCTTAAGAGGGTATAATTAAAATGCCTGACAACCCGCCAGAAGCCGTCATCCGAGAACCCTCCTTCCGTAATGAGGCAATGGATATGAGGATTCCATTCCAGAGGCCTCCCAAAAGTGTGAAGGACGCAGACGATGCCGGGAACAAAGTTTTTAGATTGGTTGAGGTCATGGAACATACGCAGGAGAACACTGCGGACAGCCTGGAAAAGGCAGTCAAGAAGAGAACGGTCTTCCAGAAAAAAGTGCCGTAATTCTTCATCAATGGTAAAGACACAATGCCGGTGAGTACAGAGTATTAGTTTAAAAGCCATTTGAGTGGAGCGTTCCTGGCAGTATTTGACCCCGCAGGTAGGACAGAACCGGCTTTTGCAGCGAAAAGGAACGAACTTGAAGCTGCCACAGTGAGGGCAGGCATACATGGCCCCGCCAAAAGAAGGGTCACCACAATCAATCATCTTGGAGATGTTTTCCATTTCAACATCCCTGGGATGAAGTGTATATTGAATGATTTCATAATTGTCTTTAAAAATCTCTTGTAAGATGTTCATGGGATAATTATGAATCAGATAGAAGTAAAAAGCAACCCCACCCCTCAAGATTGAGGGGCAAGGGAGTTGAAGTGTCGAAGACACTTATTTATATAATAGGAAAGTTCGCCAAATGGCGGACCAATTGATAAAAAAGCCCGCAAAATGCGGGCAAAGCAAACAGACGGTGGTTAAAAAAGGTCAATATAAAATCCTTCTTCAAATTCATCGTCATCCAGGTCATCATCCTCCGTAAGAAATTCATGCATATCAAGCAGATCAGAAACAGACATAGTTCTGACCAGTTTGGCTGTCATTCCTTCCGGCGGGTTTTGAATATATTTTTGCCGCAGTTCCTCTAAAAATTTTGAATCCATGGGAAGCCTCCTGTCTGTTAATAAGATAAGTATGGTACAGGCAGGTGGAAAAATCAAGCAGAACGGCATTTTACTTTTGCCATTGCCCTTTCATATAATTCTTCCAGAGAAACACGGTGATGATTGTAATAAAGTTCTACGAACTGTATTTCGTGGTTACATTGTGTGCATTTGAGTGGGTCATAGCCGAAAGATAGAAGGATATCCTCGCGCCATTTAGCAAAGGTTTTCATCAGTCGGTGCTTGGCTTTTGGGACAGCTTTCCAAAGTGTTTCATCTTTTTCCCGGTGCCTTGCATAGAGACCATAGTAACGTGTCATTTTAAAGTTTTTTCGGGTATGTGCTGAATCAGGAGCTTTATAAAATCGCTGGCAGGAAGTGTCTTTTTTATAAAGGCATTGTCTTCGTGCCGGTTATAGTGAAATGTGACGTTGATGCTATCATAGGAATCAATCCGTTTTAGTGCGATGACAGGGCGTCCGAGATAGCGGCTGATATATTTGATAACCGCATCCGTCTCACAAATATTAGGTTTGGTATAAACATAAAACCCATCTTTATCCTTACGATAGATAAGAGCTTTTGTTTTTTTGAAAGAAGGTCCAATGCGGGATTCGAGAAGATTAAGAAGTACTGTCTGGAAGGACTTTCTTAATAGAGTATAGTTAAAATGTTTGACGACACGCCAAAAGCCGTCATCAGAGAACCCGCCTTCCGTAATGAGGCAGTGGATATGTGGGATTCATTCCAGGGGTCTCCCAAATGTGTGAAGGACACAGACAATGCGGGGAACAGAATTTTTCGATTTGTTGAGGTTATGGAACTTACGCAGGACAACACTGCGTACAGCCTGGAAAAGGCAGTCAAGAAGAGAGCGGTCTTCCAGAAAAAAGTGGTGTAACCCTTCATCAATGGTAAAGACACAATGGCGGTGAGGGCATCGTATTAGTTGAAAAGCCATTTGAGTAGAGCGTTCCTGGAAGTATTTGACGCCGCAGGAGGGGCAGAAACGGCTTTTGCAGCGAAAAGGAACGAACTTGAAGTTACCGCAGTGAGGGCAGGCATACATGGCGCCGCCAAAAGAAGGGTCACCACAATGAATCATCTTGGAGATGTTTTCCATTTCAACAGCTCTGGGATAAAGGGTATATTGCATGATTTCGTAATTGTCTTTAAAAATCTCTTGTAAGATGTTCATGGGATAATTATGAATCAGATAGAAGAAAGAAGCAAGCCCTCCCCTCAAGATTGAGGGGCAGGGGAGTTGAAGGGGCTGTAAAAAAACAGCCCTAAAGAAAAATCGCTGAGGTCGTGAGACTTCAGCGATTTTTTGGTATAATTAATTATGCGACTAACTAATAAAACCAATGATAATTATACACCACGTCAGTTGAAATTACCATTGGAAATCGAAAAATTAATTGATATTTCTGATCCGGTATACACTTTCTGCGAAGTGATGGATCACATCGACCTATCAAGATATTTTGTAGAGAAAGGCTACAGAACAGGCCGTCCAAGATGTGATGAACACAAGCTCCTCAAAGTGATACTTTTTTCTTTTATGGAATACGGGATCTGTTCCCTGCGGAACATCGAAAGACTCTGCCGTAATGATATCCGGTATATGTATCTTCTGGACGGCATGAAAGCACCTTCCTTAGCCACTTTCGGTAACATTATCCGGAATGAACTTACGGATTCGATAGAACAGGTTTTTGGGGATGTGAATACATATATATTTGAAAAAGACCATGTCGACTTGGAGCATACCTATATCGACGGTACTAAAATGGAGGCCAATGCGAACCGCTATACCTGGGTATGGAAAAAATCATGTACCAAAAACCGGGGAAAAGTCTTTGAAAGGATATCCTCGCTGATCGATGCCATGAACCTTGAAGTTTTGGGCTATTTAAATGTGAAACTTGAGAAGCGCGAAGAGTATGCCATCGATTATGTTTCCGAACTGTTGGAAATGTACAAGCTGGGGACAAAGCAGGAGGAATCCACTTTTGTTTCAGGCTGTGGACATAGAAAAAGCATTTAGCAAAAACAGTATCAGGAATTACAGGGATATCTGGAGCGTTTGAAAACATACGCGCACCATATAGAAGTCTGCGGGGAGGAAAGGAACAGTCATTCCAAAACGGATCATGATGCCACTTTTATGCGGATAGAACGAGATTACATGGGAAATGACCAGTTGCTTCCAGCATATAATCTTCAGACCGCAGTCTGCGATGAATACATTGCGGTAGTTGATGTAAAACCATACGCATCAGACATGGAATGCTTTGTACCATTGATGGAGAAATATCATAAGATCTACGGGCATTATCCAAAGTATCCGGTTGCCGATGCAGGATTTTCTCTCTCACTTTCTCCCAAGTTAAGAGCGAAAGCCTTTAGTGATATTGAGTTATTGCGGAATATGGGAAATGAATTACGTGAGCCATATGTTAAACCTATAAAAGGTGAGAAGAATAAGGGTCTGTATGAACTGCGGGTGAAATTTTCCAATGATATAGTTCGGATATTTTATTTTACATATCATAATAAAAAGTATATCTTATTGCATGGATTCATAAAAAAGAGTATAAAGACGCCACAGACAGAAATTGGCAGGGCAAGAAAGTATATGGAAGATTATGTAAGGAGGTGTAAACAATGGGCAAAGTAGGAATTTCTTTTGAGCAAATGAAAGAAGATATGCTTAAAGATGAAGAGTTTAAACTTGAATATGAGAAATTGCGGCCACGTTATGAGGCCATTGCACAGATTATAGTGGCCAGAAAACAACAGAATATGACACAGGCTGAGCTTGCCAGGCGTGTAGGGACTCAGAAAAGCAATATATCCAGACTTGAAAGCGGTAATTATAATCCTAGTTTGGACTTCCTTTCGAAGGTGGCTGAATCATTGGGGAAGAGTTTAAACGTACAAATTAAGTGATGAAAGATATGGGATTTAATAACTTAGTGGATTGCCCTGCGTGGTTGTCATCCACCCAGGCAGCTCTGAATCATAAGTAAGCAATCGATAAAGGGCATTTGCTTGATTTATCGCAATCCCTGATTCAGGTGAGGATTTGACTGAGGAGATATGATCCGGCATGACCGGAGTTTAACTGACTTTGCCTGATGAAATGCAGTGGTTCCGGCTGATTCTACGCCGGAACCTTTTGCATTGCAGGCAGGGGCTTACCTGCCATGATCCCTCCTGTATTCCCTGGGGGTACATTTGTAAAAACGTTTAAACATCTGGGAGAAATTGCTGGAACTGTTAAATCCGCACATGGCGGCTATTTCGGAGACACTGCTGCCGGGATCCTGAAGAAGCATGGCTGCGCCCTGGGTGGTCCTGTATTTTAACAGATACTGCATGGGGGAATTCTGGATACTGCGTTTAAAGCAGCGCAGACATTCCCGTTCACCGATGTCTGCCGACCGCGCAATCTGTGTCAGATCCAGATTCTCATGGTAGTTGTCATGTATGAATTCCAGCATGATCTGGATGCGCCTGCTGTCCGGATCCAGCCCTGTTTCACCCGAGTCAATCTCATGGGCATAGCGTTCATGAAGGGAAAGGCAGATCAGGGACAGATTTTCCCTGACAATGAATTCATATCCCGTGCGCTCCTCCTTCAATGCCCGGAACGCCCTGTTAAATGCATCCGCCAGGCTTAAGGGACAACCGTCAAATGTGCTGCAATGGATCAGCGGCGTCATATATCTGACTGCAAAGACAGAGTCCTTGTTGCCGGTTATCAAAACAGGATGGAAGACCAGGGAATGCAGGTCGCAGAAGTTTTCCGCTGCTGCAAAATGAGGGAGGTTGGAATTGATGACAAATCCCTCCCCCTTCCCTAAATGAAAGGTCTTTCCGGGAATCTGAAGCTTTAAGCCGCCGGTTTCCACAAACACGATTTCCAGCTCTTCATGCCAGTGCCAGGGGATGACATCCTCTGGCCTGTCTGTATAGACGGCAGAATAACCTGCACAGGGGAATTTTGCCGTCCCATGGGGCTGAAGCTCCTTGCCTATGCGGTTCAGGTTGAGGGCACATTTCTGTAATCCCATGGTCACACCTCCATTTGGTCGCTTTTCTTATATTATAAGTCGAGATTTGAATTGAATCAAGGAAAGAAAGACGGTATCCTTTTACTGAAAGCCTCCTTCTAAGAAGACGGCGGTTTTCAATAAAAGGTTATGATTCAGGAGGACACAATGTTTCAGTTGTTATTAGTAATTATTTATCTGGCTTTTATCAGCCTTGGGCTTCCGGATGCGCTGCTGGGTTCCGCCTGGCCGTCCATGTACAGGGAATTGGACGCAGCGGTATCCTATGCAGGAATCATCAGTATGATTATTGCAGGCGGTACCATCATATCCAGTATCCTGAGCGACCGGCTGATAAGAAGGATAGGGACCGGGGCGGTAACCGCGCTGAGCGTGGCCATGACAGCGGCTGCCCTGTTCGGTTTTTCATCCTCCCGTACCTTCCTTCAGCTCTGTATCTGGGGGATTCCCTATGGATTAGGGGCAGGCAGTGTGGACGCCGCGTTAAATAACTTTGTGGCCCTGCACTATAAATCGCGGCATATGAGCTGGCTGCACTGCTTCTGGGGCATCGGGGCAACCGCAGGCCCCTATATCATGGGATTGTGTCTTGCCAGAGGGCTGAGATGGAATTCGGGCTATATGTCAGTGGGAATCATCCAGGTTGTGCTGGTGGCGGTCCTTGTCCTGTCCCTGCCTCTGTGGAAATCGAAAAAAGCCTCCAATGCAGAAAACGCAGACGCAGGAGAAAAGATAGGAATAGGAGAGGCATTGAGGCTTCCGGGGGCAAAGGCTGTTCTGGCATCATTTTTCTGTTACTGTTCCCTTGAGGCCACGGCAGGTCTCTGGGCCAGCAGTTACATGGTCCTTCACAAAGGGATACCGGCTGGGACGGCAGCAAAATGGGCCTCCCTTTTTTATCTGGGGATTACGGCAGGGCGTCTGGTATGCGGATTTGTTACAGACCGTATGGGGGACAGGAAAATGGTGCGGTGCGGTCAGGCGGCGGCATGCACGGGGGCTGTCCTGATGCTGGCGTCTTTTGGGGATGGGGCTGTGCTGGCAGGCCTTGTCATGATAGGAATTGGCTGCGCGCCTATTTATCCCAGCCTGCTTCATGAGACACCGGATAATTTCGGCACAAAGTACTCGCAGTCCATGATGGGGATGCAGATGGCCTGCGCGTATATGGGAAGCACGTTCATGCCGCCATTGTTCGGCTTGCTGGGAGAGCGTATCAGTATTGGACTGTATCCGCTATGCCTGCTGGTGTTTGGCGGATTCATGATCATAATGACAGAAAGGGTGGGAAGGATCCATGTTGGGAAAATCAATCGATTTACACATGCACAGCTATTACAGCGATGACGGGGAGTTTACACCGGAAGAACTGGTGAGGAAATGCAGTGACAGCGGAATAAAGGTCATGGCCATAGCGGACCATAACTCGGTGCGGGCCAATGCCCAGGGAGAGATTGAAGCCGCCAAGGCAGGTATCACCTATATTCCGGCAATTGAAATTGACTGCACGTTCCGTGGGGTGAACCTGCACGTGCTGGGATATGGAATAGAATATGTGAGTCAGGATTTTGCTGAAATAGAGGATAATATAGCTGCCCAGGGGGCCGTTGCATCGCGGCAGATGCTTCAGGCCACAAGGAAGATGGGATTTCAGGTTTCTGAACAGGAGATGGAGGAACTGGCAAAGAACAATTTTAATAAGGACATATGGACCGGGGAAATGTTCGCCGAAGTACTGTTGGATAAACCTGAATACGCAGACCATCCCATGCTGCGGCCTTACCGTCCGGGCGGGGAGCGGGCCGATAATCCCTATGTGAATTTTTACTGGGATTACTATTCACAGGGAAAATGCTGCTATGTGGAGATGGAATATCCGGATTTGGAGCAGGTGGTTGATATTATCCACAAAAATAAAGGATGTGCGGTACTGGCCCATCCCGGCGTTAACTTAAAGGGCCGCAGCGGGTTGCTGGAGCCGATCATTGAAACGGGACTGTTCGGGATAGAGGCCTTCAGCAGTTACCATTCGCCAGAGCAGGCAGCCTTTTATTATGACGCAGCCAGGAGGAACGGGCTGATATTTACATGCGGAAGCGACTACCATGGAAAGACAAAACCATCCATCTGCCTGGGCGGGTATGTAAGCCTGGTGCCGGATGAGGAGATATTGGGGCAGCTGGGCAGGCTTATGGGGCGCTGATATAGGAATTTCAGTGACAAATGTCATTCTGATAATGACGCCAGACATCTGGGAAGTGCTGGGATATTTATCTATAATAAAATCATGAAGAGGAAGTATCTGATGAAAGGGGAATGGATATGGAGATAATCATGATTTTATTAATATGGCTGGTGGCTCCTTTTGCAGAAGCCGGTGTCATAATCGGACTCGCCATCACCAACGGGCGTCATAAGAAGAGGATACAGGAACTGACCTGCCAGCTGGAGCGCCAAAGGCTGTACGGTTTTGAGAGGAAGAGGACCATGGAAGGGGAAATGCCCCCTAATCTGTTGGAACCTGAGTCCCCCAATCCGCCGGAACCTGGGTCCCCCAATCCACCGGAACCTGAAATACCGTCAGATGAATGGCTGGTGCCGGGATATGATGGAAGGCGGGCCGTGAAAGAGGCTGAGGAAAAGCCTGGGCAAAGGTATGTGGAAGGGCCTGTGGAAGAGACTATAGAAGGGCTTATGGAAGAGACTATGGAAGGTACTATGTCATCTGCCATGAAAGTAACGGAGGTACCTGCGGGGATAGCGGCGGCCGTCATGGACCCCACATCTTCCAACGCAAAGCCGGATTCCCCTGCCAGGATCCGCAAAGCGGACTCCCACTTCTATCAGGGAACCGCGGCCCTGATTATCGGCGTTATATTTGTGGTTCTGGCAGGGCTGATATTTGCCACCACGGCATGGCATGTCCTTCCAAGTTACTGCAAGGTGATCATGGTATTGGGTTTCTCGGGCCTGTTCTTTGGTTCCAGCCTGCTGGCAGGGAAAATCCTTAAGATTCAGAGGACCAGCCAGGCATTTTACATCCTGGGAAGCATATTTCTTTTCCTGACCGTCCTGGCTGCCGGATATTTCGGCCTCATAGGACCGGAGTTCATCCTTAAGGGGCAGAACCGTTATCGGGTACTATGGGTTGGCAGTATGGTGACGGAGATTGCCATGCTTGCAGGAACCAGGAAGTTCCGCGACAGGCTTTATACCCAGTCCTGTTTCTGGGGGATGACGGTCAGCATGACCTTCCTTATGGGGGCCTTGGGCCTGGGGTACGCGGGCTGTCTTAACGCGATGGTATACTATTCCTTCCTGCTGCTTTTGTGGGACGAGGGAATCAGAAGAAGACAGGATGGGGCCGCGGCAAGGCTTTCCGATAAATATTTACTTCCGGAATTCATGGAAGCCGGATTCAGCTTCTTTGTAAACCTTCATTTCTGGATCTTCAGCGGCCTTATGGCATTAGAGGCCGTGACTGGCTGGATGACTGGCATAACTGGTTTTTCTTTATTGGGAATCGTCCGGATAACACCATGGAGCACCCTGGCATTGGGGCTGACAACAGCAGGGATATCACTGAAAGCCCTGAGGGACAGGCGTATGGAGATGCGCGTCCTTCACAGCGTTTCCATGGCGGCATTTTTCCAGTATGCAGGTCTCTGCTTCCCCTTTGAGTCCGTATATCAGATATTTGCAGGGGCGGTCCTGACTGGCGGATGGTTCCTGGCTGAGCGGAAAAAGGGAAGCCCTCTTTGCAGCCAGGCGGGCGGCTGTGTCTTGACAGCAGTCCTTGCCATTGATACGCTGATGCTTCTGGCTGAATCCCTGTACTGGCATGACCTGGGAACCCAGGCAGCGGTATCTGCCGCGGTCCTGCTTCTGGCAGCCGTCACGGCATGGTGGGGCAGACAGTATCCAGTCCTGCGCGAAATCATTCCGGTCATCCTTTATGCCCTGACCATGACGGCGGGAAGGGCTTTGGCACAGATTCCGGGATTTGAACCGCGATATGATGTGATTGTATTTGCATACATCCTGATCATGGCTGTGTGGGATGTGCTCAGACGCGACAGGTTCGGGGAGGCCATCCTGGTAATAGGGACGGCCGCACAGATCCTTTTTCAGATAAATGGACAAAAGCCCCTTCCGTTCTTCATCCTGTTGGCCGTATATCTATTAATCTGGTCCTTTAGAAAGGATGGGAAACTGCAGGGATGGTATGTTAAGGGGAGCTGTCTGTATTCCCTGGCAGGCGTCTATATCCTTGCCGGCAGCCATACCGATAACGGGGTGGCGGTCATGATGTGGGTAACCTTTGCATATGGGGCCGAATACGCCGTCATGTGCTGCCGGGACCGCAGCCAGGCAGGGACATGGTTCTGGGATGGGACCGGACTGGCCGTGTTCCTCTGTACGATGGCCGCATTTTATTGGAATCCCGGGCTTTCTGCCTGGAACCTGGTTCCCTGTCTGGCATCCTTTGCAGTATTCTATGTCATGTTTTACAGGGGAGGGAATATGTGGCTTCACCTGGCGGCGGCCATCGCCGTATTGCCGCTGCCTCTGGCAGCAGCCTTAAGGTACGGATGGACAGGGAACCAGGCCTGCGGTTTTACAGGGGCAGCGGTCCTTATATCGGGTATCCTGTTCCGGTATTACAGGCCAATCCTCAGACAGCGGGAAAATGTCCCGGCTGCATGGGATGTGGACTGGTTCCATATCCTGGTCATCCTGCCCCTGGTTTCCCTGGCCCTTGACGCGGGAAGGGGCTGGAGATGTGCCTATACGGTTCTGGCAGCGCTTTATGTACTTCAGTATACAGCGGTGAAGCCGCTGAGGAAAGGTTCGCTTACCATTGCATCTGCCCTGGCAGTCCTTGCCTTCTGGATACAGCCGTATATCCAGTGGCCCGACCTTATCCGGCTGGAGGTACAGCTGGCGCCGGCGGCGTTGTTTAGCTGGTCCCTGGCCCGTATATGGAAGGACGAGGCGTGCATTCCCTGGTTTCAGACAGCCATCTGCTGCCTGTGCCTGGGGGCCATGATACTGGACGCGTTTTATACGGGAAATGTAGGCGATGCACTGATCCTGGAAGCGGTGTGCCTGGTAATCTTCCTGTGGGCGCATGTAAGGAAATGTGTAAGATGGTTCCGTATTTCCGGCATCATCATCGTCACGGTGGCGCTGTATATGACCAAGGGATTCTGGCTCAGCCTGTCCTGGTGGGTATATCTTCTGGCAGCCGGTCTGGGGCTTATCATCTTCGCGGCATCCACGGAACTGAAAAAGCACTGAAAAAGCCCTGGATAAGCATTCAGACACACCTGGCACCAGTATTGTTTTGACACATTGTTACATAAAGGCTATAATCAAGGGGACAGGTTTTTCTGTCCCCTGATGTGTTTTCAGGAGAAAGAAAAAGGAAAAACGGAAAGCAATAAGCTCTCCGGGGAGGTTCTGTTATGTTGGATATCCTGCTGAAAATTGCATATCTCTCAGCCATCATCCTGTCATTCTGCACGTCCGGATGGCTGCTGATAAAAGCAGATAAGAATAAGACCACCGGCGCCCTGGCCATCTGCCAGTTCCTTATCATAATATGGTGTATACCACAGCTGTTCACGTCCCTGTCCGTAACCAGAGGGATAAAATACCTGACCTATGTGATTTCCTATGTGGGAATCAGTTTTATCGGGCCTGCGTGGCTGGTGTTTGCCTTCCTTTACAGCAAAAGGAGGCTGGGCCGTCTGGCGGAGGCCGTGCTGTTTGGCATTGGGGCGCTCAACTATTCCTTCCTGCTGACCAATGAATACCATCATCTGTTTTATACAAGCTTTGAGGTGGGGCAGGTGGTTTACGGGCCTGTCTTTTATGTCCACATGATTTATACCTATGCCTGTGTGCTGGCGGGGATGGCGGTGGTGCTGACGGCATTCAGGAAAAATGCCGTTGCCCTGTCCCATATTGCGGTCATTCTTTTATCAGCCGCAGTGCCCCTTGGGTTTAACCTGCTCTATATGACGGGCCTGGTAAAATCCGGGTTCGATCTGACGCCGCCCGCATTTGCCCTGTCCAGCATCCTGATGCTGCTGGCCGTGTTCCGGTATGATTTCCTGGATGTGAATACCATGGCATTTGACCGGATGTTTGATTCCATTGCAGAGGGGGTGGTGGTGTACAACCGGAGGGAAAAGGTTACATACTGCAATGGGGCAGCCATGGGCTGGTTCGGACTGAAGGCCGGGGACGGCATGGATGCGCTTTGGGGGATATTGAGGGAAAATGGAATCAGCCCGGAGGAAACAGGAGAGGGACAGGAACGGGTCATGACGCTGGGGGATGGTCCGTCCGGCCGGAAGCTGGAGGTGAAGCGTTATGCCTACAGGGACAGGAAGGGGAAAAACATTGCCGGGGCAGTGATGTTTACCGATGTGGGTAAATATTACCAGCTTCTGGAGCAGGAGCAGGAACTGGCTGTGTCCAACCAGAAGCTGGCCATTGAACAGGAGCGCAACCGCATAGCCCAGGAGGTCCATGATACAACGGGCCATACCCTTACCATGATAAATTCCCTGCTGAAGCTGATACGCATTGAATATGAAAATGGCGGAAAGGCAGCCGGGACGGATGAAAGCGGAATCCCGGAGTACCTGAGACAGGCCCAGGAGCTGGCGGGCAACGGCATCCGGGAACTGCGCTGTTCCATCAACAATCTCAGGCAGTCCTCGTCCTATGGCCTGATAACCCAGGGCGTGTACCAGCTGGCCCAAAGCGTGAAGGAGTTTGAGGTGGAGGTGGAGATACAGGGGGAGGACAGGGAGGCATATTCCCACCTTTCCCCGGTTGTATATGAGTGTCTGCGTGAAGCCATCACCAACTGCCTCAAGTATGCCCATGCCACCCACATGGACGTAATCCTTAAATTTGGCAGCGGCTGCCTGAACCTGTATATTTTTGACAATGGGACAGGATGCGGGGAGATACAGGAAGGCAATGGGATGCGCGGTATCCGCCAGAGGATAAAAGCGGCTGGGGGGACTGTCCGGATCATATCCGGCAATGGGGAAGGATTCCAGATTTACATCCGGCTGCCGCTTGGCGCGGCATGAATACAAGGGAATAAGGGGGATACGGTATGATAAAAGCAGTGATTGCTGATGATATCCAGATATTGAGGCAGGGGCTTAAAGCCATCCTGGAGCAGGATGATGGGATAGAGGTGGCAGGGCTGGCAGCGGATGGCAGGGAGGCGTGGCAGCTGTGCAGGAAGCTTAAGCCGGACGTGGTGCTGATGGACATGCGCATGCCCCAGTATGACGGGAGCTATGGGATTACCAGGATTAAGGCGGATTTCCCGGACATACGGGTGCTGGTGCTTACCACCTTTGACGACAGGGAAACCGTGGACGCCGCCGTGCAGGGCGGGGCGGACGGATATATCCTTAAGGAGATGGAGGATGACAAGGTCATACAGTCCGTGAAGGCTGTATGCGCGGGAATCCGCGTGTTCGGCGGAAGCGTGTTTGAGGGCATGCGCCGTCAGATGGCATTGCCAGGGGCCAAAGCTGACCTGGACTTAACGCCCAGGGAGATGGATATCATGCGCCTGGTTGCCCAGGGCATGGATAACAGGGAGATAGCGGCAGGGCTGTTCCTGGCAGAGGGGACCGTGCGCAACAATATATCCCGTCTCCTGGAGAAGCTGAAGCTGAAGGACAGGACCCAGCTGGCTGTATTTGCAGTGAAGAATAACCTGGATGTATGATGTCCCCGGTGTACAGGAGAATCCGTATCCCCTGCACACCGGGGCAGTCTGTTTTCATTCACCGTCCGGGCCGTGTCCGGCACCGCTGTTAATCTGCATCTTAAACAGTTCCACCGGGATATAGTGCTTACTGGATACCAGGACCCGGTGGTTTTTGTCGTACAGGGTTTCCTGTATCAGGATAAAGGAAGGGTGCTGGGACAGCAGGTATTTGGTGGCGGTAAAATTACCTGTGGTGGTATAGGAAAACTGGCAGGTACTGCGGCCGGCATCCTGGTAGGAGTCATGTTCCAGATACTGGAATAAATCCTCCTTGCTGTTTAACTCAATCTGTTTTTCAGAAATCACCTCAACCGGCACAAAGCTCAGGCTGTAAGCGCAGGCTTTTCCCTCCTGTTTGTACCAGCGGTCGGCAATCACGACCACGGGGGTCCTGCGTTTCAGGCACTGGATGATTGGTTCCGTGGGCGGCTCGATGCGGAATTCCAGTTCCGTTTCGCTGATTGTACCGGCCAATGCCCCAAGGACCGGATGCTGGATGGTTTCCATGCCGGGAAGGGCCGCATCCGGGTCCGTCCCATTGATGAAATTCCCTTTTCCCCTTATATTGATGACCAGATCGTCCTCCTGAAGAAGGGCCAGGGCCCTGCGCAGGGTCATGCGGCTCACATCCATCTGCTGTGCCAGTTCCGGTTCAGAGGGAAGCTGGCTGCCCGGGGGATAGACCCCGTCCTGTATCATGGAATACAGACGGTTATATACTTTTACATGCTTTAATTTCTTTACCTTCCCACTTACCTCATCCTGTTCCATGGGGCTGTCATCTCCTGTCTGCCTGTCTAATAAAGTATACAGGTTCTTATCAAACATCATAAGTCCATAACGTTTTTTTGTCAATAAAATAGACATGTCTAGATGTATAAAAGTAAAACCATGAATGATAACAAGGTAAAATCCAAATATAACCGCGAGATACTTGTGAAAATGTACAAAAACCGTCTGGAATGATTGTATAAAATCCCAACTATAAAATAGACAAGTAAAATGATATTATACATATACAAGTTGAAAAGACAGGCTGGGATGAAAAGCAAAGGGAAAGAGAGGAAGGAATATCATGCAGAATTATTCAGGTGAAGAGGGTTTACAGTATCATTTACAGATCAGGAAAGGGGATGTGGGCAAGTATGTGATCATGCCCGGGGATCCCAAGCGCTGTGCCAGGATAGCCAGCCACTTTGACGATGCCAGGCTGGTTGCCGACAGCAGGGAGTACATTACATACACCGGATATCTGGACGGTGAGATGGTGAGCGTGACCTCCACCGGAATCGGCGGCCCGTCTGCCTCCATTGCCATGGAAGAACTGGTGCTTTGCGGCGCCCATACATTCATCCGGGTAGGGACCTGCGGCGGAATGGAGATGGATGTAAAGGGCGGTGATATTGTGGTTGCCACGGGAGCCATCCGCATGGAAGGCACCAGCAGGGAATATGCGCCCATCGAGTTCCCGGCGGTTGCGGACCTGGAAGTGACCAATGCCCTGGTTTCTGCGGCAAAAGCCCTGGGATATACCTATCATGCGGGCGTGGTACAGTGCAAGGATGCATTTTACGGGCAGCATGAGCCCCAGCGCATGCCTGTGAGCTATGAACTGCTGAACAAATGGGAGGCATGGAAGCGCCTGGGGTGTAAGGCTTCGGAGATGGAATCCGCGGCCCTGTTCGTTGCTGCCAGCCATCTGAGGGTGCGCTGCGGTTCTGATTTCCTGGTGGTGGGTAACCAGGAGCGCCAGGCTGCCGGGCTGGATAACCCCATTGTCCATGATACGGAGGCAGCCATCAAGGTGGCCGTTGAAGCGGTCCGCAGGCTGATCCGGGCGGATAAAGAGGCATAGGATAAGACAGGGTCTGGACGCGGCCTGGTTCATGTGGTAGAATAACGTGGATAAACCAGCAAAGGCAAAGGTACCCAAGATGAAATTCTTAGAAAAACATCCGTTAATCATGATTGTAATTGGAATAGCCGGTATCTCATTATCGGCTATTTTTGTTAAATATTCCCAGGCCCCCTCCGTGGTAACGGCCTTTTACCGTCTGATGTGGACCGTGGTCCTGATGACGCCGGTTGTCTTTGGACGGGGGGAGTCCAGGCGCGAACTCATGGGGACGGACAGGAAGTCCGTGCTTTTGTGCGCCTTAAGCGGACTGTTCCTGGCCATGCATTTTACCACGTGGTTTGAGTCCCTGAACAAGACCTCCGTGGCCAGTTCCACTGCCATTGTGTGCACCGAGGTCATCTGGGTGGCAATCGGCTACTGCCTGTTCCTGAAGGGAAGGATTTCCCTGGCAGCGGCAGGGAGCATCTTTGTCACGGTGGGAGGAAGCCTGCTGATTGCCTTTTCCGATTACTCGGCGGGCGGGAATCATCTGCTGGGCGACATGCTGGCCCTGGCCGCGGCTGTGTTCTGCGCCGTGTACACCTTGATTGGACGGCAGGCAAGGGGGCATATGTCGACTACCGTATACACCTATATCGTCTATGTGTTCTGCGCCCTGGCATTGGGGATTGCCACGGCTGCCAGCGGGCTTGCATTTACCGGCTACGGGGCGCGGTCCGTGATTGTGGGACTGCTTCTCAGTGTCTGCTCCACCCTTCTGGGCCACAGTATATTCAGCTGGTGCCTGAAGTTCCTGTCCCCGTCCTTTGTGTCAGCCTCCAAGCTGTGTGAACCGGCGGTGGCGGCCGTGATTGCCCTGTTCGTGTTTGGGGAGGTCCCGGCCCCCCTCCAGATAGCAGGGGGAGCGGTTACCATTGGGGGCGTATTGCTCTATTCCCATGTGGAAAAGAAAGAAAATATGGAAAAACAATCATAATAGTTAGAAAAATAAGCGGAAAAATGTGGTAATAATCTGGAAAAAATATATAATAGTGATAATACATGACAATGGTTAACCTTCCGGCACTGCCGGGAGAGGGACTAAAGGGAGGTATCACTATGAACGGGAAGATAGAACAGCTGAGGAAAATCCTGGATGACAGCAACTATACGGTAGCGCTCTGTGGTTCCGGCATGATGGAAGAGGGAGGATTCATAGGAATCAAGAAGCAGGATAAGGCATATGACATTGAAAACCGTTATGGCTATGGTGTGGAGGAAATGTATTCCAGCGCATTTTACAATACGCGTCCGGAACAGTTCTTTGAGTTTTATAAAAAGGAAATGCTCCATAACGCCCCAAGGGATACGGCATCCGGTCCGGCCCTGGCCGCCATGGAGCGGGCGGGGAAGCTTCAGTGCATCATAGACAGCAACATCTATGACAAGCCAAGAAGGGGAGGATGCCGTCATGTCATTAACCTTCACGGAAGCATTTACCAGAACCAGTGCCCAAGGTGCAAGAAGAAATATCCGGTTACATATATGGCGCAGGCCAGGCGCGTGCCGATCTGCCCATCCTGCAATATCCCTGTGAGGCCCATGATTTCCCTGATTGGGGAGATGGTGGACAGCCAGAACATGACCAAGACCACGGTTGAGATAACAAAGGCGGATACCCTGCTGCTTCTGGGAACCACCCTGGCCTCTGAGGTATTCCGGCAGTATATTGAGTATTTTACAGGACGCAATATCGTGATCATCCACAAACAGGAACACTATCTGGATAAGGAGGCTGCGCTGGTCATCCTGGACTACCCCATGGATGTGCTTCCGTTACTGGGTTACGGGGAGGAAATAAATGCTTAGGATTTCCTTTCGATTTTATTACTTGCATTCCATTTCCGGGTCCATATGGTATAATGGCGTCAGGTAAAAAATGGTTGTAAGGAGAACAGACATGAGGAACATCCGTAAATGCCTTGGGCTTGGGCTTTTATCACTGGCCCTGGCGGTATCAGGCCCTGTAAGCGCCATGGCTGGGCAGACAGGACCGGGGGCAGTCTATAGGCCGTCCGTGAACGGTATCAGTATCTATGTAAGCAAAAAGGGAAGCACGGTCACCCTGAGCCGTTATAATTCCACCATCGGAAGCTGGCCGGCCCAGATTGGAAGGGAGTCCGCAACAGGGGACAAGGTGCAGCAGGGGGATGGGATAACCCCTTCCGGCAAGTTCTACGTGTGCACGAAGAACGACCAGAGCCAGTACTATCTGTCCCTGGGGCTATCCTATCCCAACATCGACGACGCAGAGCGGGGCCTGGCCGACGGACTGATTAACGAGGAGCAGTACAAGGCAATCGTGGACGCCAACAAGGCAGGAGAGCAGCCGCCCTGGGATACGCCCTTAGGCGGGGCCATCATGATACATGGCGAGCAGGGGGGCGGTACGGCAGGATGCATTGCCGTCACCAATGACGTGATGGACATATTATGGGAATACTGTAATCTGGGGGTACCGGTCACGGTGGGACCATGACCGTCCGTCCCCGGATAAACATGACAGACCCGGCGCTGTCCCAAACCTTCAAAGGGTGGGATGGCGCCGGGTCTGTTCTTGTTTATATGATACGTTATTTCCTATCAGTCATCCTCTTCCGGCGCCAGTTCCGTGGATTCAACCTTCGGCGGCATGGCGTAGGAGAAGATGATGAAGCAGATGAATGCCGCCACAAGGCCCGGGATGATGGGCTGGCTGAATTTTATGCCGAACAGCATTCCCTTGGATACATGTTCCAGGTATACAACCACGATGGTTCCCGCAATCAGGGAAGCAATGGTTCCTGCGGTGGAAGCCTTTTTCCAGTAGTGCCCCATTACATATGGGAAGAAGGAACCGGCGGCCCTCAGGGTGAAGCAGAACATCAGGATGGATACGATGCTCTGTGTGTTGAACAGGGCGATGAGCATGGATGCCACACCCACCAGGCACATGACAATCTTGGTCACCCTCATGACGGATTGGCTGGATGCATCCGGTTTTAACACGGCCTTGTAGATGTCATTGGCGAAAATGGAGCCTGCGCCTAACAGGTCGGAGTCGGAGCTGGACATGGTTGCGGAAATGATTCCGGCAAACAGCAGGCCGCAGATGATGGCGGGCATGGTATTGATGGCAAGTACCGGAAGGGCGTAACGCGCGCCAACGGCAGCAAACTGGTCGGAACTGAACTTGCCCATATTGATTAATGCCAGGGTAATGATACCCAGGATGGTCGGTATGAACGCATAGATGAAGTTCACCAGCGCGGCCAGCCATGCGCCGCCCTTGGCCGCCTTTTCATCCCTTGCGGCATAGAAGCGCGACACCGCTTCCTGGCCCACGGAGAAGGTGGCCGTGTACATGATGACCAGGGAAATGATCCCGAACAGGTCATATCCCTCAAACAGGTTCAGGGTGCCTGCCGGGATGTTGGCGGATATCTGTCCCCAGCCGCCTGCATAATTCATGGCAAACGGAACAGCGATGATCATGCCGATCACAATCAGGAATACCTGGACAAAGTCTGTCAGCGTGACGCTCCAGAGGCCGCCCATGATGGAGTAGATGGTAACCACCACGGCAACGATGATGACGGCTACCTGGTAATCAATGTTTAACATGGTGGACAGGATGACTGCGGATGCAATGAACTGTCCGGCTGTAAGACCCACCAGGGGCAGCAGCATGATGATGGCTGTGATGATGCCGCAGGACTTGCCGTAGCGTCTGCGGAAATACTCAGGAACCGTCTTAACGGTGGCTGCCCGGAACTTGGGGGCAATGAAACTTAAGATGATGAATGCAATGCCCATGGTGGTGATGTACCAGGAAGCGCTGAGTCCATAGCCGGACATACCGTTCTGAACAACGCCCAGGGAGCTTCCGCCGCCGATTTCAGTGGCTGCCAGGGTGCCTGCCATGAGAAGCGGTCCAAGGCGGCGTCCGGCTACCATGAAGTCGGTGTTGGTGGAAATCTTGGTGGATGAATACCATCCGATCCACAGCATGAAAAGCAGGTAGACGATTACAATGATTGTTACAATGATGTTTGTACCCATAAAATCCCTCCTGTAATAATTTTCTTACAATAAGTGTACCATAAACCCGTTGTGTACTTAATGACCATTTCTGCAGAAAATATACCAAATATGACATTTCCGCCAGAACTTGACTTATGGGAGGAATCACCATAAAATAGAAGGAAATGTACGGGGGATATTACGGACAGGCGCCTGGTTCCATAGGCGGAGGGGGATGAAGGATGCTTAAGATTGCTGTCTGCGATGATACAAAGGAAGAATGCGCCCTGGTCGTGGGGTATACATCTGCTTTTTTCAGGGAACGCGGCAGGGAAGTACAGATTGATACATATGGGAACGGGACCGGACTGCTGGAATCCGGGAAGCAGTATGACCTGTATCTGCTGGATGTGATGATGCCCGGGCTTAACGGCATTGAGACAGCTGCCCGTCTGGGAAAAGGGAGCAGCCCGGTGGTCCTCATCACCTCGTCCCTGGAAGCGGCGGTGGATGGCTACAGTGTCAATGCAGCCGGGTTCATCCTGAAGCCCGTGGGGGAAAAGGACTTTGAGGCCACCATGGAGCGGGTGGTAAAGCAGCGCCTGGGCGGGGATGACGCCTGTATATCCGTGGTACATAACCGCGTGCCCCTGCAGCTTAAGCTGGACCGGATTGCATGGTTTGAGAACCGGCTTCACCGGGTCTTTGTAACCCTTACGGACGGGGAAGTGATTTCCATCCACCAGAAGCTGACCGAACTGCAGGAGGAACTGGGGGGATACCCGGGGTTCCTGCGCTGCCACCAGAGCTATCTGGTCAACCTGGAACAGGTGGAACGGCTGGAGGATTCCTGCTTCTATATGAAGGACGGCCAGATGATTCCCATATCCAGGAACTTTTACAAGCAGAGCAAGAATGCATATTACCATCACAGGCTGAAATGAGGTTCCTATGAACGACAATGCATGTACGATTATCCTGAACCTAATCAACATGGCCGTGCGCATGATGCCCATCTTTGTATGTCTGGAGCCAAAACACAGGAACCGGGAAAATATCGCGGCCGTGTCCGCCTATCTGTGGGTCATCATGGTATCCATGCAGTCCCTGTTCCATATCAGGCCGCAGGTGTTTTTTGTATTTCAGGGTGTGTTTTCCTGCCTGTTTTTTCTTGTGCTGCTTATCTTCTTCCAGGGCGGCCTGCTGGAAAAGGCATTCCTCTACATATCCGCCTGGCTTTTTGCAGTGCTGTCCACGTCCCTGAATGAATTCGCGGCCTGGCTGCTGCTTAACCGGGTCAGCCTGACCTATGGGCAGATTTCCGTGGTAGTGTCCCTGGTCTCTGCAGCCGGATTCTGCCTGTTTGTCCGTTACTTTCTTAAGGATACGGTGCAGCGCCTTTTTGCACAGCTCTCTAAACGTTCCTGTTCCCTGCTGCTTACGTATCCGTCTGTATCCCTGCTCGTCCTGTTCATCGGCACCAACACCATATTCTCGCCCAGGTCCCTGGCAATCAGGGGGATAGAGGACATCCTGTTCTTCCTTGCCCTTTGCGCCATGATCCTGGTACTCTATGTGATGATCCTGGGCAATACCCTGGGAATCATATGCCGCAGGAAGACGGAGGAGGAACTGCAGTTTGCAAGGCAGCTCATCGGCAAGCAGAGGGAGCACTATAACCAGACACTGGATTATATCGAACAGGTCCGCATCATCAAGCATGATTTCCGCCATCACATCCATGCGCTGCAGAACATGGGCAAGGAGGAGCAGGAACGGTATCTTCAGAACCTGAAGGAGGAGCTGGACCGCGCGGCCGACATGGTATTCTGCCAGAACCAGGCTGTCAACGGCCTGCTTCAGGAATATGCAGCAAGGGCCAGGCAGGGCCGGATTGATTTCGAAGCCAGGATGGACCTGTCGGCCCATGTCCCGGTGGATGACCTGACACTGTGCATTGTCATCGGAAACCTTCTGGAAAATGCCTTCGAGGCATGCAGGCGTCTGGAAACGGAACGGTTCGTCCGCATCCAGGCCAGATGGATGGAGGACCACCTGATGATGATGGTGGAAAATTCCTATGACGGCCAGATAAAGCAGAGCGGCGGCAGGATCCTTTCCAGCAAAAAGGACGGCGGCCTTGGAATCCTCAGCATACGCAGGATATTAAACCACCCGGGGGACGAATTCGACATGGATTATGACGGCGCCACATTTACCGCCATGGTTAAAATCGTGGACAGGATGATAAGATAGCTGGCCAAAGGCCGGGATAAGGATTGCAGCGGCCATCATGGCGGGATGGAAAAACAGATTGCTTTTTCCTGATTACGAGTTATAATAGGATTTGTAAATAGACAACGGGGAGCTCACTTAAGTGGGCTGAGAGTAGGCTGTTCATGCCTAGACCCATTACCTGATTTGGATAATGCCAACGTAGGGACCATAGGGATTATATGCCGGCGGTGCACCTGTTTTGGTGTACCGCCGTTTTGGCGCGCCTGCACGAGGACGGTATCCGTTTCAGTTACTTTATGGCCCGGCGGCAGATCGGGGGCACCACCTTCTGCCGCCTAAGAAAATTAATGCGAAAAGGAGAATGACTATGTACACAGCATTAACAATCGCGGGAAGTGATTCCAGCGGAGGCGCCGGCATCCAGGCAGATTTAAAGACCATGACAGCCCATGGGGTTTACGGCATGAGCGCAATCACGGCCCTTACTGCACAGAACACAACCGGCGTAACAGGAATAATGGAAGTAACACCTGAATTTCTGGGTGAGCAGCTGGATGATATTTTTACGGATATCTTCCCGGATGCAGTAAAAATCGGAATGGTTTCCTCGGCAGGACTGATTGAGATGATTGCAGGAAAGCTGGCCTTCTATCATGCGTCCCATATTGTGGTGGATCCGGTCATGGCAGCCACCAGCGGTTCCAGGCTCATTGACGGGGAAGCGGTTGCTGTCCTTAAGGACAGGCTGATTCCTATGGCGGACCTTCTGACCCCCAATGTGCCGGAGGCGGAAATCCTGTCAGGGATGAAGATAAACTCCCCCGAAGATATGGAACAGGCGGCCCGCCTCATTGGGGACAGGTGCGGATGCGCCGTGCTGTGCAAGGGAGGCCATCAGCAGAACGATGCCAATGACCTGCTGTACATGGACGGGCAGGCTAAGTGGTTTTACGGAAAGCGGATCAACAATCCCAACACCCATGGAACCGGATGCACCCTTTCCAGCGCCATTGCCTCCAACCTGGCAAAGGGGATGCCCATGGACCTGGCCGTGGAACGGGCCAAGGCATACCTGTCCGGCGCCCTGGCTGCGATGCTTGACCTGGGAAAGGGAAGCGGTCCCATGAACCATGCATTTGCCATCCGTGGCGAATATTAAGGAGGCGGGGATATGAGCGGAAAAAAGACTTCTGTATTCAGCAACGGCTTAATCTGGTTCGGGGCCGGGGTGTCCATTGCGGAGATACTGACAGGTACATATCTTGCGCCCCTGGGATTTGGCAGGGGGCTGGCAGCCATCATACTGGGCCATATGATTGGCTGCGCCCTTTTGTTCCTGGCGGGCCTTATTGGCGGGTATACGGGAAAGAGCGCCATGGAAACCGTGAAGATGAGTTTTGGGGAGCGGGGGAGCCTTCTGTTTGTGCTGCTTAATGTGCTTCAGCTGGTGGGATGGACCTCCATCATGATATACGACGGCGCCCTGGCGGCAGGAGGCATCTATGGGGCGGGCCGTTGGGTCTGGTGCCTGGTCATTGGCGGCCTGATCCTCATATGGATATTGATTGGAATCCAGAACCTGGGGAAAATCAACGTAATAGCCATGGGGGCGCTTTTCATCCTCACCCTTATCCTGTGCCGTGTCATATTCGCAGGCCATGGCGCGGCGGTTGGCATATCAGACGGGACCATGAGCTTCGGGGCCGCTGTGGAGCTGTCCGTGGCAATGCCCCTGTCCTGGTTCCCTTTGATCAGCGATTATACCAGGGAGGCTGAAAAGCCCTTTGCCGCCACGGCGGCCAGCGCGGCGGTGTATGGCATCGTAAGCATTTTCATGTACGTGATCGGTATGGGGGCGGCCATCCATACAGGGGAGTATGATATTTCCGTCATCCTGGTAAAGGCGGGACTGGGCCTTACCGGACTTCTGATCGTGGTGCTGTCCACGGTTACCACCACATTCCTGGACGCATATTCAGCCGGGGTATCCAGTGTATCCATCTCTTCCGCCATAAAGGAAAAATGGGCGGCAGTGGCAGTGACGGTGGTGGGTACCGCGGCGGCCGTCACATTTCCCATGGACAATATCACGGGCTTCCTCTATCTGATAGGATCCGTGTTCGCGCCCATGATTGCCATCCAGATAACCGACTATTTCCTGCTTGGCAAGGACTGCAGCAGGGATGCCTATTGCGTCAGGAACCTGCTTATATGGCTGGCCGGATTCATCCTCTACCGGCTTTTGATGCAGGTGGATACACCGGTGGGGAACACATTGCCGGACATGGCGGCCACCATGGCGCTCACCTATGTGTGCCACAAGGTATCCTCAAAGGATACGGGAACGGTAAATGTGATGAAAATGTGATAATTCTATAAAGTCCTTTACGTGGACAAGGTTTGGATGTTACAATATGCTCTGGCAGTTCATGCTTAATACCAGGAACCTTCCACTGCAGGGCGTGTTGGAAAACAGGCCCGGGATGTGCCGGGACATGCGGCTTATGGCGGTGATATACGGTTCCAGATGAAAGAGGAGCAGTTATGATGAAAAAATGGATGTGCGTATGTGTGACAGCCATGCTGGCGGTTTCCATGCTGGCCGGATGCGGCGGCAGGTCAGGCAGCAGTGATGCGGTGGCCCAGACCACAAAAGCGGAGAAGGAAAGCCGGACAGAGGCAGATACGAAGGAGCAAACAAAGACGGATACGAAGACGGAAACAAAGGAACAGGCGGGCAGTGAAGAGACCACAGGCACAGAAGGACAGGCAGGGGACAGCTGGATCTCACCTGAAGACCTGGAGGCAGCGGCCGGAGAGCATCATGTGAAGATCACGGTCAGGGATTATGGGACCATATCCGTAACACTGGACGGGGACAAGGCGCCGATTACAGTGGCGAATTACCTGAAGCTGGCCAAGGAAGGCTTTTATGACGGCCTTACCTTCCACCGCATCATTGACGGTTTCATGATTCAGGGCGGCGATCCCCTGGGAAACGGATTAGGCGGATCCGATGAGGAAATCAAGGGGGAGTTTGCCAGCAACGGCGTGGAGAACTCCTTATCCCACACAAGGGGAGCCATATCCATGGCCCGCTCGCAGATAAAGGACAGCGCCAGTTCCCAGTTCTTTATTGTACATGAGGACAGCACGTTCCTGGACGGGGAATACGCATGCTTCGGTTATGTGACAGAGGGCATGGAGGTAGTGGATGCAATCTGCGGGGACACCAAGGTAGAGGATAACAACGGTACCGTGGCAAGGGAAAACCAGCCGGTTATTGAGAGTGTTGAAGTGATTGATTAAGAGGACAAAAGACGGGGATGGATTCCTGCTTTGATGCAGGACGCCATCCCCGCCTTACTTTCCTCTTAGGTAAATCCTAACCTATCATTAATTAATTCTTACATTTTCCATTAACCGGTTGAAATTATGCTAAAAGGTTGTTATGTTAAGAAGGCAGAATGCTCCAATGGGGTAATTCTGGAAAAAGAAGTAAGATTGGGGTTTGATTTATGCAGAAATCAGAAAAAGGAAGAACCATTGGCAGGATGTTCGTGACGGCTTTGGCAGCAGCGGCCCTTGCAGCTGCATTTGCAGTGACATCCCTTGCAGACCAGGATGCTGATACATCCAGATTCGTGCCCGGCACCAGGGTAAACGGCGTGGGAATCGGCGGTCTTACAACAGATGAGGCAAAAACCAGGATAGAAGGTTTTTATGATGGCGAATATACATTAACCATCCGCAGACGCGGGGGTTCAGAGGAAACAATCAAGGGTACGGACATCGGGTACAAGGTAACGGTTCCCGAAGGGCTTCAGGCCATCCTGGATGCCCAGAATGCATCGGGCCGCAATTCGGGTCCGTCCACGGACAACTCCCATACCATGGACATGACGGCGGCCTATGACGCGGAGGCCCTGACGGCAAGGATAAAGGCGTTATCCCTTATAAGCGGTTCCGGTATCACGGTGACAATGGATGCCCGCATCTCTGCGTATGAGGAAGGGAAGCCCTTTACCATCATCCCTTCGGTGCAGGGTAATAATGTGGATGAGGCTAAGACCATAAGCGTGATTGAGGCAGCGGTAAAGGCGGGACAGGCATCCGTGGACGTGGACCAGGCCGGATGCTATTACCAGGTCAATGTGCGGGAAGACAGCGGGGAGCTGAAAGCCTTGTGCGACACCATGAACCGGTACAGGAACGCAACCATCAATTATGTGTTCGGGGATGTGAAGGAACCTCTTACAGGAGAGACTATCTGCAGCTGGATTACAGGAAGCCAGGGAACCACGGCAATCCTGGACCAGGAGAAGGTGGTGGCATTTGTTGCCGGCCTGGCAGGAAAGTACGATACGGCAGGGACCGCCAGGACATTCCATACAGCGGGAGGCCGGGATGTGGAAATCACCGGACCTTACGGATGGAAGCTGGATGTGGCGGGGGAGAGCGCTGCCCTGATCCAGCTGATTCAGGCAGGACTTGCAGAGGGGGAGCAGGACAGGGAACCGGTATATGCCGCCTCGGCCGCCAGCCGCACAGCGCCTGACTGGGGGACCACATATGTGGAAATCGACTTGACCGGGCAGCATGTGTACATGTTCCAGGAAGGGAACCTGGTGTGGGAAGCGCCCTGTGTCACAGGGAACATTGCCAAGAATTACAACACGCCTGCGGGAATCTACAGCCTGACCTATAAGGAGATGGACCGGATACTCAGGGGAGCCAAGAAAGCGGACGGCACCTATGAATACGAGAGCCATGTGGATTACTGGATGCCCTTTAACGGAGGAATCGGCCTCCATGACGCCAACTGGAGAAGCAAGTTCGGAGGAGCCATCTACCAGACAAGCGGAAGCCACGGATGTATCAACCTGCCCCCGGCCAAGGCAAAGGAGCTTTACGGGCTGGTTTATAAGGGGATGCCGGTACTCTGTTACGAGTAGCGGCGGTCTTCTGGGATAATTGTTAAAAATGTATGCTCTGCCCATAAAATCCTGATTATTTTCTACTTGCAAAATAAATGCAAACAGGGTAAATTAATCAGATGAATTCATAGAAGCAGAGAGGATAAGATATGGCCAAGAGTGCGACAAAGGACATGACGGAAGGGTCGCCTGTAAAACTGATACTGGGGTTTTTCATCCCCATGCTGTTCGGACTTCTGTTCCAGCAGCTGTACAATATGGCTGACACCATTATCGTGGGAAAGTTCCTGGGGGTGAAGGCCCTGGCGGCAGTCGGCTCTACCGGTTCCATTAATTTCATGATCATCGGGTTCTGTCTGGGGGTATGCAGCGGGTTTGCCATTCCCGTGGCACAGAAGTTCGGGGAAAAGAACATGAAGGCGCTTAGGAAGTTCGTGGCAAACAGCGGATGGCTGGCAGCCATATTTGCAGTTGTCATGACGGTTGTTGTCTGCTTTTTCTGCCGTGACATCCTGGTCCTGATGCAGACGCCGGAGGATATCATCGAGGGGGCTTACAGCTACATATTCGTGATCTTCCTGGGAATCCCTGCAACGTATCTGTATAACCTGCTGTCCTGTACCATACGCTCCCTGGGGGACAGCACGACCCCGCTTATATTCCTTGTATTTTCATCGGTGGTGAACGTGGCTCTGGATCTGTTTACCATCCTGGTACTGGACATGGGCGTGGCGGGGGCCGGGTGGGCCACCATAACGGCCCAGGCCATATCAGGAATCCTGTGCCTTGTCTACATGCGCAGGAAGTTCACGATCCTTAAGATGGATGAGGAGGAGTGGAAGCCCGACCGCCATTATATGAAGATACTGTGCAACATGGGAATACCCATGGGACTCCAGTATTCCATCACGGCAATCGGAAGCGTGATCCTGCAGACCTCTGTTAATTCCCTTGGCTCCATGGCAGTGGCCTCGGTGACCGCGGGCAGTAAGATCAGCATGTTCTTCTGCTGTCCCTTTGACGCCCTGGGTTCCACCATGGCAACCTACGGAGGCCAGAACGTGGGGGCAAGGAAGCTGGACCGTATTGATAAAGGCCTGAAAGCAGGAACGCTCATAGGCTGTGTCTATGCAGTGGTGGCATTTGCAGTACTCTACTTCATGGGGGAGTGGGTTGCCCTGATGTTCGTGGATCCGGGCGAGACGGAGATACTCAGGAACACACAGTGGTTCCTGATTGCCAACAGCCTGTTCTTCATACCGCTTCTGGGGGTCAATGTGGTGCGCTTCATGATACAGGGCCTTGGGTATCCAAGGCTGGCAATCCTGGCAGGTGTATGTGAGATGGCGGCCCGTTCCTTTGTGGGCTTCTGCCTGGTACCTGTGTTTGGCTACCTGGCAGTCTGTATTGCCAATCCGGTGGCGTGGATTGCGGCGGACCTGTTCCTGATACCGGCATACCGGTATGTGATGAAGAGTCTGAATAAGATGTTTTACGGAAAGGCAAAGGCATAAGGAATCATCATTAGAAAAGCTGCGGCAACCAATGTCCGCAGCTTTTATATATTACCTTGATATGAATGTCATGGTTACAGTGGAATCGCAGACTCGGAACTGCGTTCCCATGGCAGGACCGGCTGGAGTTTAAATTCCACACGCAGGTCCTTCCTGTTGTATTGCTTACGGAAATTAGAGGTTATCCGCTTTAATACCATCTCACCCTTCTCGGCAGTGACCGTTGGAAGCAGGACAATGTACTGGCTGATGCTGTAACGCGTGTACACATCGCTGCACCGGAGGGAATTGCGTATGGCATAGTTGAGATGTTCCATGGCTTTGTTGAGTATGGCGAGCTTAGGCACATGTCCATCCAGGTCGCTGACCGTAAGAAGGCAAAGATAGATGGAATCACCTGTCCGTTCTATGGCCCTGCGTTCCAGCTGGAACAGGTCGTGGAATACCGGGTATTCACAGTAGAATGCCCCGCCTGAAGCCTCTTCCCGCAGCGTTTCCTGGATGGAATCCAGGTTGGTGTTGATGCCCTGTTCCTTGCTGCGGATGGTTTTATATAAATTCTTAAAATGATCCGATGGGGAGATGGAGAATTCATTGTAGAATAAATCCATGGTATGGTTGTATTCTTCAATGGCCTGGCTGGTGTGTCCGTCCTTGTACAGGGAGTATACCAGATAGTAATGGAATTCTTCATCAAACGGTTCGATTCCAACTGCGGCCTGGCAGATGGAGGTAATCTGTGAAAAGTCCTCCCGCTCCAGCAGCAGGTCCACTGTCTTATACACCAGCTTCTGATAAAGAGAGTGGTAATACGTGCTGATTGGGATGACCCAGGATTCATATTCTGATTTTGGAAGGAAATCACCTTTGTAAATGGACAGGCCCTCAAGGCAGAGCTTAAGGATGTCATCCCCGTTGTGGGGCTGGCTGATTGCCCGGGTACAGATGGACTCAAACTGGTCAATGTCCAGAACCGTAGGGTATTCCTGGGTCCAGGCATAGGAACCTCTCTGCTGTACCAGCAGCTTCTGGGGAGGAAGCCCCAGTGGTTCAAGGAGCTTACGGGAACGGAACATCAGTGTCTTTAATGCGCCGCCGGGATTGACTCCTGGGTCGTCTGACCATATGATATTTATCAGTTCATTGGGACTGATGTCCTTTTTTTGGAACACAACAAGATACTCTAAAAGGCACCAGGGCTTCTTAGACTGATTGCTGTTGTCGGTTATCTCTTTATCACCAACCTTTATTGAGAAACCGCCCAGGGTATTGACATGGATTGTGGGCTTTTCTTCTGAAGCTGATGTTATCATGGCGATTCTCCTTTGCATTACAGAGTACTACACTTTAGTATACTAATCAATAATGGAAATGTCCAGAAAAAAAATCAAAAAAAGTTTTAGGAAAAGGAAGTTTTGTAACCAAAATGTAACCGGCCACTGTTATACTGGTGACAGGATAAATGGGGCGTTTTCTAACATTTCATAGAAAAGTAGGTGAATATATGTCTGTTTCGCGAACAGGAGCACTGCAGGAGTCACACAAATATTATACCATAAGCATAGATAGTTTTGACGGACGCCTGTTGAGAGGACAGGTTTATCATGACAGCCTGGATCATGGACTGCGGTTTCGCAGCCTTTCTGAAATGGCATTAATATTAGAAAGCATGTTTGACAGACTGCACTATCCGATGAATAGTGTGGAGCAAAGGATTTTCCATAAAAGATCCCTGTCTGCTAAAAGCAGGGATATATCTGACGGGCCAGGGGAAAAAGAAGGACGGACAGAGGGAAGGCTGGGGCAATTCAGGCTTCACGTAAAGTACCGGTTCCACGCCACATGGCAGGGAGATATCAGGAATTTAAAAGATGGGAAGACATTTTCCTTTTTAAGCTTCCTGGAACTGATGGAGTATTTCAGCAGGACCCTTGGGGACAATGGCGGGGAGAACCCCTTTGGCCTTGGCAAGAAGATGTGTGAAGTGGTTGTACGCAATTATGAGGACTTTGTCATGAGCGGGGATGTCTCCCATCCGGCAGTGGAAAAGAGGATGGATTTCTGCAATGAGTTCGATTTGAGGGAAGAGATTGGATATATGCTTAACCCCCTGCCTGTTGGGGCAGAGGAAGAGAATCTGATCGTACCCAGGACCGTGACTGTCAATACAGGTAATTTTGGTCCTGCCACATTCGTGGTCCGCATACTCTTCAAGCGGAATTCCACCTGGCAGGGAACCATATGCTGGAAGGAAAAACGCTGTCAGGTAAGCTTCCGCAGCTTCCTGGAGATGCTTCTCCTGATGCAGGATGCAGTGATTTATAGCGAGGGATGGGAAGAGGAAGGACCGGAAGTGACGGCAGCGGTATAGGCGTGATACATGACATGGACAGAACTGGAAAGGACAGACAGGGATAGATGGAGCAGAACAAGGGCAGAAGCAGGGTACGCAGGATCATCATCCTCCTGCTGGCAGCAGTCATGCTGGTCAGCGGAGGCTTAAGCCTTCACAGCTACCTGGAGGATAAACGGGCACAGGAGGAGTACGAACGGCTGGCAGAACTTGCCAGGGAGACAACCGCACCCGTGGAGACGGAGGCGCCCGAAGCGCCGGAGGAGACAGAGCCTGAGACAGAACCATATGTTTCCCCCATTAATTTTGAGGATCTGATGGAGGAGAACCCGGATACCATAGGCTGGATAAAGGTACCGGATACCAATATTGATTACCCCATTGTCCAGGGAACGGACAATGATTTTTATCTGAACCATGATTTTTATGGGAAAGAGAGCGTGGGCGGGGCCATTTACCTGGATTTTGAAAGCCAGGGGGATTTTGTGGGCCGCAACAACATCCTGTACGGACATAACATGAAGAATGGAAGCATGTTCAAGGATGTGATTCATTATAAGGATGAGGAATATTTTAAGGAACACCAGTATTTCAGCATCTACACGCCGGACCGTGAGATCAGGCTTAAGGCGGTTGCCTGCTATTACGGCGAGGCACAGCCCATTGTGCGCAAGACACGGTTCAAGTCCCAGGAATCCTTTGATGCGTTTGTGCATGAGATGATTAAGCCCTGTTCCTTTGCAGAGGACGTTACATATCCGGCTAAGACGGTTTATACCCTGGTTACCTGCAGCTATGAGATTAATGATGCCAGGACCTTCCTGTTTGCAGTGGAGGTGGATGAGGACGGCAATGAAATCGGGCCGGACGCGCAGTTCCTCCAGAAGATGGATGATTTGATGAAGGAAAGGGCCCAGGCAGCTTCCGCGGCAGCACAAGGGAATGAAGGGCAGAAGAACTGATTTTCAGCAGCCACAAATCCAAATTGGTGGATTAGTGGCTGTTTTTACAAATATTTATACTGTTTTTACGCATAAAAAAGCATAAATAGGTATTGGAAATCAGGACGAGTTATGCTATACTTAGCACGTTAGGCACATTTATTTAAGAAAATAAAGTGTGCGAGGGATAATAGGGCAAGGTTAAACTGTTTAAGAGATTGTCGGTCATCAGATGACATTGGAGTCATACCTGTGTGGATGGGTGTGGCTTTTTTCTTAGACAGCCATACCGGCATAGTTTCAATCAAAGAGGAGAGATTATTATGAAAATGAATGCGAAGAAAGTATTAGGCATGGTTCTGGCAGGCGTCCTGGCAGCAGGTTCCCTGACCGCATGCGGCGGAAGCGGTACGGCAGATACCACTGCAGCAGCAACCCAGGCACAGGATGACAAAGCAGCAGCAACCCAGGCATCCGGTGAAAGTGACGCCGGGGCAGCAGAAGCATCCGGTGAGAAGAAGACCTTAAGGGTTGCCATGGAGTGCGCCTATGCGCCATATAACTGGACACAGCCCGATGACGCCAACGGCGCTGTACCCATTGCTGACAGCAATGAGTTCGCATACGGATACGACGTCATGATGGCAAAGAAGATTTGCGAGGAACTGGGATATGACCTGGAAATCGTCCGTCTGGATTGGGATTCCCTGATTCCGGCCGTCACGACAGGCAAGGTTGACTGTGTCATTGCCGGACAGTCCATCACCTCCGAGCGTCTTCAGGCAGTTGACTTTACCGAGCCATATTACTACGCAACCATCGTTACCCTGGTAAAGGAAGGCAGCAAGTACGCGGATGCAAAGAGCGTTGCCGATTTGGCTGGCGCTACCTGTACCTCCCAGCAGAGCACCATCTGGTACAATACATGCCTGCCTCAGATTGAGGGAGCCAATGTACTGGCAGCCACTGCAAGCGCACCTGACATGCTGATGTCCCTGAACGCTGATAAATGCGACCTGGTGGTGACAGACCAGCCCACAGGCAAGGGCGCGCTGGTTGCATACCCCAACTTCAGGATGCTTGAGTTTGGCGGCGGCGCAGATGATTTCCAGGTGACGGAAGAAGATATCAACATCGGTATTTCCTTAAAGAAGGGCAATACTGAGTTACAGGAAGCAATCAACAGCGTACTTACCAAGATGACAAAGGATGACTTCTCCAGTATGATGGATGAGGCAATCTCTGTACAGCCATTAGCTAATTAATCAACAAAGTACGAAGGGACAGTAAGGAGAAAGGATATGCCTACAGACTTTTTCGGCCGTGTAATGGTCGTATTCAATAAATATGGTATGTCAATGCTGCAGGGCGCCGGCGTCAGCATGAGGATTGCCCTGGTTGGTACATTGGTGGGCTGTATCATCGGTTTTGCCGTTGGTATCGTGCAGACCATACCCAGCGCAAAGGGAGACAATCCGGTTAAGAGGGTACTGCTTTGGATCATAAAGCTGATTCTCAACGCCTATGTGGAATTTTTCCGCGGAACGCCCATGATGGCCCAGGCCATGTTCATCTACTTCGGGCTTCTGCCTCTGTTAGGCATTGATATGTCCATGTGGGGAGCTGCTAATTTCATCCTCTCCATCAATACGGGCGCATATATGGCAGAGACGGTAAGGGGCGGGATCCTTTCCATTGACCCGGGCCAGACCGAGGGCGCCAAGTCCATCGGGATGACCCATGTGCAGACCATGATATATGTAATCCTGCCGCAGGCCCTGCGCAACATCATGCCCCAGATCGGCAATAACCTGATCATCAATATTAAGGACAGCTGCGTGCTTTCCGTCATCGGTGTCACGGAGCTGCTGTACAAGACAAAGGCTGCTGCAGGAGCTCTTTATATGAACTTTGAGACATATACCATTACCATGATCATGTACTTCATCATGACATTTACCTGCTCCAGGATCCTTCGCTGGTGGGAGAACCGGATGGACGGGGCGGACAACTTCGACCTGGCCACCACGGATACCCTGGCGTATACCAGCGGCATGTACCGTTTCCCGGATGATAAGGCCAAGAATAAGGAGGATGCGGGATGAAGGGTGATAATATCTTAGAAATCCGTCATTTGAGCAAGACCTTTGGCACCAACCTGGTTCTTAAGGATATTGATTTTTCAGTCAGCAGCGGGGATGTTACCTGTATCATCGGGGCATCCGGTTCCGGAAAGTCCACGCTTTTGCGGTGCCTGAACCTGCTGGAGACACCGACCACAGGGGAGATTGTCTACCACGGCACCAACATTGCGGACAAGAAGGTGAATGCGCCCCAGTACCGCTCCAAGGTGGGGATGGTATTCCAGAGCTTTAACCTGTTTAACAACATGACGGTACTTGAAAACTGTATGATAGGACAGACCAAGGTCCTGAAAAAGAATAAACCGGAAGCCCAGAAGAACGCCATGTACTATCTGGAAAAGGTGGGGATGGCGCCATATATCAATGCCAAGCCAAGACAGCTTTCCGGCGGGCAGAAGCAGAGGGTAGCCATTGCAAGGGCCCTTGCAATGGAGCCGGAGGTACTTCTCTTTGACGAGCCGACCTCGGCCCTGGATCCCCAGATGGTGGGAGAGGTCCTGGAGGTCATGCGCAAGCTGGCCGGAGAAGGACTGACCATGATTATCGTAACCCACGAGATGGCATTTGCCAGGGACGTATCCAGCCATGTGGTATTCATGGCCGGGGGAGTCATCGTGGAAGAAGGGGTACCGGAACAGATATTCGGAGCGCCTAAGGACAGGCAGACCCAGGAATTCCTCAGCCGCTTCATGCATGGCTGATATACGGTCTGACTCAATCATTAACTCAATCATTAAAAAATAAGGGGAAAAGTATCCAGGCCTGTTATTTAGGCCAGGGTGCTTTTCCCCTTAACGTATATGATAAGGTCTTGGGATACCATGATTCCATGCAGAAGCTCCTGGGTTTCCGCATTCCCATAGTATCCCTTTATTATCCCTTGCAGATGGGTGCATCCGGGATTCATCCCTCCACATCCCCTTCATCCTTTACCGCCATTGTTATATAGGGATAAAGGTCCTCATATGCCTCCTGCTCCGCCTCGTCCTGGGGCAAAGAGGGAATCAGGCCGGTGCAGTCCATGGTGGAACAGGCCTGGATGTCTATGTCAAAGGGATCTTTTTCCTGTGCTTTGTTTTCTGGTTCATTCATGGTATTACCTCCGCTTTGTGTTTAGGGATAGTTTGTGCAGCGGGAGTGATGTTATACTGGAAAATATATGATTGGCATGGAGTAAGGGGAAGATACAGGCAGCCGGTGTGAAGGGCTGCCTGTCCGCTGTTCCGGCCTGTCTGTCATGGCGCGTTTATCTGATCATGCATTTATCGAACCATTCATGAATCTGATCATGCTTTCAGGGCGGCTTCTATGAATCCCCTGAACAGCGGATGGGGCCGGTTGGGCCTGGATTTGAGTTCAGGGTGGGCCTGGGTGGCGATGAACCATGGATGGGATGGGATTTCAATCATTTCCACGATGCGTCCGTCCGGGGAAAGGCCGGACAGCTTCATGCCGTTCTGGGTAAGCAGGCCGCGGTAATCATTGTTTACCTCGTAACGGTGCCTGTGGCGTTCATGGATGGTTTCATCCTGGTAAAGTTCATATGCCCTGGAGGATCTGTCCAGAACACATGGGTAGGAACCAAGCCTTAAGGTGCCGCCGATGTCCTCGATGCCATCCTGTTCCGGCATCAGGTGGATGACCGGGTGGGTGGTGGAAGGATCCAGCTCAACGCTGTGGGCGTCCTTGAATCCGATTACATTGCGGGCAAACTCCACGATGGAAAGCTGCATGCCGAGGCAGAGTCCCAGGAATGGAATCCCATGTTCGCGGGCATACTGGATGGCGTATATCTTACCGTCAATGCCGCGGTCGCCGAATCCGCCGGGCACCAGGATTCCCTTTACATCCCCAAAGAGCCGGGGAGCATTTTCACCGGTGACCTGTTCTGAGTCCACCCATTTGATATTGACCTTGGCATGATTGGCAACTCCGCCGTGCTTCAAGGCCTCAACCACGGAAATATAAGCGTCGTGAAGCTGGATGTATTTGCCTACCAGGGCCACGGTTACTTCTGTTTCCGGGTGTTTCCATGCGTCAATCATATCCTTCCATTCGGTCAGGTCGGGTTCGGGACATGGCAGGTTCAGGCATTCGCAGGCTGACTGGGCAAGGTGTTCATTTTCCATGACAAGGGGAACTTCATAAAGCACGTCCACATCCAGATTCTGGAGAACGTGGTGGGGGGGAACGTTACAGAACAGGGCAATCTTGTCCTTGATGCCCTTGTCCAGAGGTTTTTCAGAGCGGCAGACAAGGATGTCGGGCTGGATGCCCATTCCCTGAAGGTCCTTGACGCTGGCCTGGGTGGGCTTCGTCTTAAGCTCCTCAGAAGCTTTCAGATAAGGAATCAGGGTCACATGGATGATGCAGGTGTTGCCGGGGCCTGCTTCATGCTGGAACTGGCGGATGGCTTCAAGGAAAGGCTGGCTTTCAATGTCGCCCACGGTTCCGCCCACCTCGATGATGGCGATTTCGGTTTCTGTCTCGGAATAGTTGCGGTGGAAACGGCTCTTGATTTCGTTGGTAATATGGGGGATTACCTGAACGGTGCCGCCGCCGAAGTCTCCGCGGCGCTCTTTGTGCAGAACGGTCCAGTAGACCTTTCCCGTGGTCACATTGGAATTCCTGGTAAGGCTTTCATCGATGAAGCGCTCGTAGTGGCCAAGGTCCAGGTCTGTTTCGGCGCCGTCATCTGTCACGAACACTTCTCCGTGCTGGACAGGGTTCATGGTGCCGGGGTCAATGTTGATGTAGGGGTCGAACTTCTGCATGGTTACCTTGTAGCCTCTGGCTTTCAAAAGCCGGCCCAGGGACGCTGCCGTAATGCCTTTTCCAAGGCCGGATACAACGCCGCCGGTAACAAATACGTACTTGACTGGCATGTGGGGATACCTCCTTTTTGGTTTGTGTGACGTCTGTGTTGATAGTATCAAAAAAATAACTGATACATTATACATCGGCATGTAAAATAAATCTAGGAGTTTTTGTAAAAATTTAAGAAAATTAATTGTTCTTTTCTTGATTTATGGGGAGACTGACACTATAATGGTAGAGAATGGGTTTTTGTTGGTAAATGATAGATAGGCCCATTCAGAGGGAGAATCTGTACAATATGGATAATAATAACAAACAAGATCCGAATATGAAGAGCAACTGGCAGACCATCACCATGCTGCTGATTGCTGCACTGCTTACATTTGGACTGGTGAGCTGGATGAACTCCTACCTGAATTCCAAAAAGCGCCAGGAGCTGTCCTACAATGAATTTGTCAAGATGGTGGACGGGGGCGAAGTGGAATCCATCAAGATAGGCGGCACCGAGATTACAGTCGTGCCAAAGAAGGATAATACGAAGTATTCCCAGGATCTGGATTACTATGTGGTGAAGGTGCCGGGGGATTATAAGTTCGTGGACCGTTTCCTGGATAATAATGTGGAGACACACCAGGAAAACAAGGACGCCAATACCCTTCTGCTGGTACTCCTCAATTATGCGGTCCCATTCCTGTTCCTGCTGTTCCTCATGAATTTCACCATGAAGCGCATGGGCGGCGGGGGAATCATGGGCGTGGGCAAGAGCAACGCCAAGATGTACGTGCAGAAGGAGACCGGCGTCACCTTCAAAGACGTGGCCGGGGAGGACGAGGCCAAGGAATCCCTGACCGAGATTGTGGATTTCCTGCACAATCCCGGCAAATATACCAAGATAGGCGCAAAGCTTCCAAAGGGCGCCCTGCTTGTGGGACCTCCGGGAACCGGTAAGACCCTGCTTGCAAAGGCAGTGGCAGGCGAGGCCCATGTGCCCTTCTACTCCCTGTCCGGTTCCGACTTTGTGGAAATGTTCGTGGGTGTGGGCGCCTCCCGTGTCCGTGACCTGTTTAAGAATGCAACGGAGAATGCGCCCTGTATCATTTTCATCGACGAGATTGATGCCATTGGACGCAGCCGTGACAGCCGTATGGGCGGCAATGATGAGCGTGAGCAGACACTGAACCAGCTTCTTTCCGAGATGGATGGTTTTGATTCCACCAAGGGACTTCTGGTACTGGGCGCAACCAACCGTCCGGAAATCCTGGACCCGGCCCTGCTCCGTCCCGGACGTTTTGACAGGCGTGTCATAGTGGATAAGCCTGACCTCAATGGACGTATCAACATCCTCAAGGTACATTCCAAGGATGTGCTTCTGGATGAGAGCGTGGACTTTAAGGATATTGCCCTGGCTACCTCGGGCGCCGTGGGCGCCGACCTGGCCAACATGATGAATGAGGCAGCCATCAATGCGGTTAAGCATGGACGCAGCGCCGTGTCCCAGAAGGACCTGTTCGAGGCAGTGGAGGTTGTGCTGGTAGGTAAGGAGAAGAAGGACAGGATCATGAGCAAGGAGGAACGCCGCATCGTATCTTACCATGAGGTGGGCCACGCCCTTGTAAGCGCCCTTCAGAAGCACTCGGAGCCGGTACAGAAGATTACCATCGTGCCAAGGACCATGGGCGCTTTGGGCTATGTGATGAACGTGCCCGAGGAGGAGAAGTACCTGAATACTAAGAAGGAACTCCAGGCAAGGCTGGTGGAGCTGATGGCCGGACGGGCGGCAGAGGAGATTGTGTTTGAGACAGTCACCACTGGAGCGGCCAATGATATCCAGCAGGCCACCAATCTGGCAAGGGCCATGGTAACCCAGTACGGCATGTCTGAGAAGTTCGGCCTCATGGGGCTGGAATCACAGGAGAACCAGTACCTGACCGGGCGCAATGTATTAAACTGCGGTGATGCCACGGCGGCGGAGATTGACAAGGAAGTCATGAAGATACTTAAGGATTCCTATAACGAGGCAATCAGCCTGCTGAGCGATAATAAGGATGCCATGGACCAGATTGCGGCATTCCTCATTGAGAAGGAAACCATTACAGGTAAGGAATTCATGCAGATTTTCCGCAAGGTAAAGGGAATACCGGAGCCGGAGGAGAAGGCGGAAGACAAGGCTGGGGATAAGCCGGAGGATAGGTCTAAAGGAGAGTCAGGAAATCGTGCTGGGGAAATGCCAGAGGATGAAGATACAGGCCGTGAGTACAGGGCGCAGGAACAGGCGCCTGTAGGCGGGAATGGGGCCGGGCAGAATCCGGTTGAAGGCAGCCAGGATACAGCCGGACAGGATGCAGGGAATTTCCCGGCTGACGGTCCTTCTGCTGACCATACCCCTGGAGACAGTACATCCGGCAGGTATCCTGCTTCTGACGATACCCAGGAAAACCGCTGGAATCATCCCGGAGATGGATACAGGAGCTGATATTTCCCGCCGGGCATTAGGATTGGTGTATTGATTGGGATAAGGATAGGTTACAGGATTGATATGAATGATATGCTTCCCCCGGACATTGCGGATGTCCGGGGGATTTTTGGTTTAGTTATGGATGCGGGTGTGGGTGCAGGTGTGGATGCGGGTATGGATGCGGGTGTGGATGCAGGTATGGATACAGGTGTGGGTGCAGATCTGGAGGTATTATTTCTTCCTAATGAATCCGGCGCCTATCTCTGCTATAATAGGATGGAGGAACTGCATGCTGCAGTATCAAATGAACAGTATCCGGAGGAACGGGTTATGGGACATATGTCATTCCGCTTAAAGCTTACGCTGGTATTTATCGTGACGGTCATGATTGAGGGCGCCCTCATTGGAGGATTTTCCTATTTCCACAGCAGGGATATCGTGGTGAAGAACAAGAAACAGGAGATGTCGGATACCATTAACCGCATTGATATCAACATCAATGTGAAGGTGCGCTATATCATGGAGGTGCTGGATAACGCGGCGGACAGCGAACTGGTGCGGGGCGCATGCCTGACGGGATGGGACCAGGGGGAGAGGAGCATCCGCAGGACCTACCTGGACGACTATTGCTCCAGCCTCATTAAATCCATTGGCGAGCAGATGGACATTTCCATTATCAGCCAGTCCGGGATTTTATATACCACGGGGGAAAACGGCCGGGTAAGTCCAGGGGACCTGTCAGGGGAAATGCTGGCCGAATATTATGACGCGGTAGGGGACAGGCACAATAAGGCCGTGTGGGCGGGAATCATGCCTGCCCTGATTGCAGGTCCGGAGCAGGAACGCCAGGTGGTGACGGTCGCCAGGGCCATTATGGATGAACGCCAGGACCGGGTGCTGGGTATCATGGTCATTGAGCTGGATCCGGATATGTTCAGCAACCTGCTGCTGGGCAACCAGGGGCTGTTCCAGTACCAGTATCTTTTTATCGTGGACCAGAAGGGGGAGGTCATATGTAGCAACCCCAAGGTGGACAAGGGATGGCAGGAGGAGATTGACGACAGGTTTGAGCGGGGGATCCGCCGCTTTGACCTGGAGTGGAGGGGGAAGGAATATTATGTCTGCGGCCAGTACAACGGGGTCACTGGCTGGAAGTCCTATTCCGCAATCCCGGCAGAAGGCCTGTTCCCCCAGGCCAAGGATTTAAGCAGCGCAATCTGGCTGGTGGTGATGATGTGCACCATTGGGATTGCCCTGGTGATTGCGGTGCTGGTCTATGCCATGGCAAGGCCCATCAAACGCCTTTGCGTGGCCATGAGCCAGGTGCAGGAAGGGGATTTCACGGTGCGTGTGCCAAACAGGAGGAAGGATGAGATTGGGGAACTGACAGATTCCTTTAACTACATGGTGGACAAGATCAATACCCTGATCCGCCAGGTCTACCAGGAGAAGATTGCGCAGAAGAATGCGGAGGTACAGGCGCTGCAGGCGCAGATCAACCCGCATTTCCTGTACAATACCCTGGATTCAGTGAACTGGATGCTCATTGACAGGGAGGAGTATGATATCAGCGACATCATCATTTCCCTGGGCAGCCTGATGCGCTACTGCATCGAGGACGAGAACGCCTTTGTGCCTCTGGACAGGGAAGTGGAATATGTGATAAGCTATTTGAAAATACAGAAAAACCGCCTGGAGGACAAGCTGGAGTACCAGGTGCAGGTGGATGACAGGCTGCGCCAGGAGAAGGTACCTAAGCTGATACTGCAGCCCATGGTGGAAAATGCAATCACCCACGGCATAGAGCCGCGCAAGCAGAAGGGAAAGGTAAGCATCCTCATAAGGGATGCGGGGGACGAGATACTGGTTACAGTGGAGGACGACGGGATAGGGATGACGCCGGAACAGCTGAACCACCTGAAGGAGGAACTGCCGGACCTGGAGAAGGAAGGACACACCGGAATCGGACTCCGCAATGTGGACAGGCGCATCCGGCTTCACTATGGGGAGCAGTACCGCATCCGGATTGAAAGTGTGTATGGAAAAGGGACGTCCATACATCTGAGGATACCAAAAGAAAACTCGGGACAGATATCAGGCTAGATATCAGACTAGACGTCGGGATAGACATCAGGACAGATATCAGGCCGGACATCGGGACAGATATCAGGTTGGACATCAGGCCGGGCAGGGAAAGGACCAGTCCTGGCCGGATAAGCCGTGTATTGGGAGAGGGGAGGAACATTGAAACGTGAAATTGATGATTGTGGATGATGAGCCGAAGATTAGGAACGGCCTTTTGAAACTCCTGGGGGCCAGGGATGGATGGCAGGTTACCGGAGTATTTGAGGACGCCCTTTCGGCCCTGACCGCACTCTATGACAATGAGGCGGATGTGATTGTGACGGACATCAAGATGCCGGAGGTGTCCGGCCTGGAACTGATCCGGCAGATAAGGGAGAGGAACCAGGACATACATATCGTGATCCTGAGCGGACACAGTAATTTTGCTTATGCCCAGAAAGCCATTGAACTGGGAGTGACCAGGTATCTGCTGAAACCCACCAATCCAAGGGAACTGGTTGCGGTGCTGGAGGGCATCGAGAAGGAGCTGAAGCAGGGCGCAGGGGATGCGCCGGATAAGAAGCAGCCGCCTCAGGAGGGGGAAGCCGGATCCGGGGCAGACGGGGACGGCGTGGGAAACCTGTTGGTGCAAAAGGCCATCCAGTATGTGGAGGTACACTACGGAGGGAGGATAACGCTGAAGGACATGTCGGAAGAACTGCACCTTTCCCCTAATTATCTGTGCGAGCTTTTTAAACGCCATACGGGTAAGAACCTGATGGAGTATGTAACTGAGTACAGGATGATGAAGGCCAGGAACTATCTGAACCATGTGGAGTATAAAGTATCGGATGTGGCTGAGATGGTGGGGTACAAGGAGGCCAAGTATTTCAGCAGCACTTTTAAGAAAATGTATGGGATGACACCCCTGGAATACCGTAATAAGAGATAAAAGGATTTTGCGGAATCATGAAAAAGGCTGGAAATATGACGAAAAATCATATCCAGTCTTTATTTTATTGGACAATACCAACAAATTCCGTAATATTTTGGAGTAAATAGTAATCTCACAGAATTGTGGGACACATAGGCCGCTGATATACTATTGCTATAAGAAATTCGTACACGTAAGACCGTTGACAGACAAGTAAAAAGGAGGACTGTAATTATGAAGAAAAGATTAGGCGCGTTATTATTGGCAGCATCCATGGTGATAAGTACGGCGGCACTGGGCGGCTGCAGTTCCGGCAAACCAGCTGAGACAAAGGCAGCCACTGAGGCGGCGGCGCCTGCGGGGGATGGCAAGGAAGCTGATACCAAGGCGGCTGAGGCAGCTGCGCCCGCAGCAGACGGCAAAAGCGCGGCGGATTATAAGATTGTACTGATCCTTCCGGGACCAATCAATGACCAGAGCTGGAACGCAACCAACTATGCGGGCCTGGTTGCATGTAATGAGACACTGGGCACCAAGATGGAATACGTTGAGAATGTACAGGCGTCTGACTATGAATCCACATTCCGGGAATATGCGGAACGGGGATATGACCTGATCATGGCGGCCGGTTCCCAGTTTGACGAGGCAGTTGCGGCCGTGGCCCCCAACTACCCGGACACCACCTTCTGCGCCGTGAATGGTTCCAAGTGCGACGGCGACAATGTGGCCCCTATTTTCCCGAAGGAATATGAAGCCAGCTATGTGGCATCCATTATCGCGGGATACGTGACAGAGAACGGAAACTTCGCAACCATCGGCGGCTTCCCCAATGAGCCGATGGAGCATCTGATGGATGTATATGAGAAAAACGCGGTTAAAATCGCAGAGGAGAGAGGCATCTCCGGCGCAAAGGCAACAAGGGCTTACGCCAATACATGGGATGATGTGGCCCTGGGCAAACAGATGGCTGAGCAGATGATTGACAACGGCGCGGATACACTGTTTGTATATGCCAACGAAGTGGGACTGGGATGTATTGAGGCAGCCAAGGCAAAGGGAGCCAAGTTCATCGGCTTTTCCAGCGACCAGACCACCATTGACCCAAACACGGTGGTGGCTTCCGTAAACTTTGATTTCAAGAACTTCTATGTATGGGCAATCGGGCAGTACATGGAAGGAAAGCTTTCAGGCAACATGGTCCATGAGGCCGGCATCAATGAGGATATCTTCGTACCTGTATACACGGACAACATCACCGATGAGGTGAAGGCTGCGGTTGACCAGGGACTGAAGGATTTCAAGGATGGGAAAGTAGATCTGCAGGCAATGTTTGAAAAATAATATGGTAGATATGAAAGGGCTGCTGCAGGAATGGTTTTGGATGCAGCAGCCTTTTGGGTGTGGTTTTATATCAGCAATGTTTTATACCAGCGCGGTTTTACAGCGGTGCGGTTTTATAGCGGTGCGGCAGCTGCCGCGGGCCGCGCACCAATGGATTAAAGGAGGATGACGCTTGTGGATACACCGTTTTTTGAGTTGAGGAATGTATCAAAATATTTCGCCAGGGTAGTGGCCAACAAAGACATTTCCTTCTCCATACAAAGGGGGGAGGTTCTGGCCCTGTTAGGGGAAAACGGGGCGGGGAAGAGCACGGTCATGAAGATTCTGTACGGCCTTTATAAGGCGGATGAAGGGCAGATATTCATGGATGGAAAGGAACAGAAGATAGGCTCCCCAAAGGACGCCATGGCCCTGGGTATTTCCATGATCCAGCAGCATTTTTCCCTGGTAAATGCACATACGGTGACGGAAAACATCATACTGGGCAATGTACACGGCGTCATTGATTACGACCGATGCAGGAAAGAGGTGGAGGAGCTGGCAGGGCAGTATGGCTTTGATATCCCTGTGGATGCAAAGATTGCGGACCTGGCGGTCGGCGTACAGCAGAAGGTGGAGATATTAAAGGCCCTTTATCTGAAGACCAGCCTTCTTATCATGGATGAGCCTACGGCTGTCCTCACCCCCCAGGAATCGGAAACCCTGATGCAGTTTGTAAAGGAATACACGGCAAAGGGTAATTCCGTGATTTTCATAACCCACAAGATGAAGGAAGTCATGGAAGTGGCGGACCGGATCATTGTCATGAGGAATGGAAGGCTTACAGGGAACCTGACGGCTAAGGAAACCAATGAGGTGGAACTGGCAAGGCTTATGATGGGCAAGGAGATGGTGGTTGCAAAGCGGGAAGAGGAAGAGGACGGCAACAGAAAAAATGTATGCCTGGAGCTTAGGAACGTGACCGTGAAGCAGAAGGGCGCCATGCCGGTGCTGGATAACCTTTCCTTCCAGATCATGGAGGGGGAAATCTTTGGTGTGGCCGGGGTCAGCGGCAATGGGCAGGAGGAACTGTGCGAGGTCATCTGCGGCGCCCTTCCCGTTACGGAAGGAAGCGTATTCCTTAAAGGAAAGGATATCACGGGCACCTCGGTCAGGGAACGGATCGGTCTTGGAATCGGCTATGTGCCTGTGGACCGGTACAGGGACGCCATGGTTGGGGAAATGACCCTGGCTGAGAATATGATGCTCAAGACAAGCTTTGACCGGACATGGACCAGACACGGCTTCCTCAACCGGAAAAAGCTGTATGACTATACCCGGAAAGCCATCGAGGATTTTGAAATCAAGGCCCCGGGGCCGGATGCCCAGATACGCGGGCTTTCAGGAGGCAACCAGCAGAAGGTGATCCTGGCAAGGGAAGTGGGCAATGCCGGGGAAATGCTGATCATGGACCAGCCCACCCGCGGCCTGGACCTGGGGGCCATCAACAATATACACACCAGCATACTGGAAGAGCGCAGGAAGGGCAAGGGCATTCTTCTGGTATCCACGGAACTGTCTGAGATTTTTGAACTGTGCGACCGGATTGCGGTTATATATAAGGGCGCGTTCATGGGAATCTACCGCCATGATGAACTGACAACGGAACGGATCGGGCTTCTCATGGCAGGCTACAAAGAAGAGGAGGGGACAATGCATGAATGGGAAAATACGTGATATGATTGTGACCAACGCGGTTGCCATACTTGCCGGCCTGCTGCTTTCCGGTCTGATGCTTCTTATGCTGCATATCAATCCGGTGGAGGTATTTACATACTCCGTCACCACCATGCTGACGGATAAATATACCACGGGGGAGGTTTTCTTAAAGGCAACGCCCCTTATATTCACTGCTCTGGCATTTGCATTTACCTTTAAGGCCAACCTGTTCAATATCGGCGCACAGGGCCAGTTCTATATGGGAGCCGTGGCTGCCATTGCGCTGTCCCTTAAACTGGACGGCAAGGTGCCGGCGCCGGTGCTTCTGGTGGTTGTCTGTCTTGCGACGGCAGTGGCAGGCGGCCTGATTGGTGCTTTAATCGGGTTCCTGAAAGCCCATTACAAGGCAAATGAATTCCTTGTAAGCATGATGTCAACCTATGTTGCGCTGAATGTGATGAACTATCTGCTGCGTACCTTCCTAAAGGAGTCCAAGGGGGAATATCCCCAGACGGACGCCATCACAAGGGCGGCGTGGCTGCCGACCATTGTAAAGGGAACCAGGCTCCATGCGGGGTTTGTGCTGGCTGTGCTGGTGGCAATCGGCATCTGGATCCTTCTGTACAAGACGCCTCTTGGATACCGCATCCGCGCGGTTGGAAGCAATGATTCCGCTGCCAGGATGTCCGGCATCAACTCTAAGAAGGTATTTGTGACCGCTTTCTTCATCAGCGGCGCCCTGGCCGGAATGGCTGGATTCACAGAGGTAAACGGCGTGCAGCACATGCTGATCCAGGATTTTAACAGCGGGGTTGGTTCCGCAGGGCTGGGCATCGCCATACTGGCCAATGCCAATCCAATCGGCATCATTTTTGCATCCATCCTCTTTGGCGCCCTTGGTGTCATGGGCAACCTGATGGGCCGTATGCCGGGGGTAAACGTACCATCCAGCATCGTGGATCTGATGCAGGGGTTCGTCATGCTGTTTGTCATTGTCTCCTATTTCTTCCGGCATTATCTGGAGAACCGGAGAGAAAAACTGAAACTGCAGAAGGGAGCGTAAGGCTATGGTTGTAAGTTTATTGAAACGTGCGTTGATGATGAGTACACCTCTGCTTTTCGGCTCCATCGCAGAGGTGGTTGCGGAGCGTTCCGGCATGATGGTAACTGCCATTGAGGGCATTTTCCTCATGGGTGCCTGGGGCGGATTCGTGGGAACCTATATTACGGGCAATGCCTTTATCGGCATCCTGTGCGCCATCCTGGCAGGTGTGGCTGCGGCCGCTGTTTATGGGGTGGTGTGTATCTATCTGAAGCAGCACCAGGTGGTTACGGGAACTGCCATCAATGTGCTGGCAGCCGGTATCTGCACGTACCTTCAGAGGGTGTTCTTCGGTGTCCCCACCACGCCCCTGAAGATCAGTCCCTTGCCCGAGATTGCCATTCCGGTGCTCAGCAGGATCCCGGTGCTTGGGCCGGTGCTGTTCCAGCAGAATATACTGACCTATATTGTGTACCTGATTATTCCGGTGTCTTATTTTGTATTGTTTAAGACATCCGTGGGACTGACCATCCGCTCCACGGGGGAGAACCCGGAGGCCGTGGACGTGGCTGGTATCAATGTGAATACGGTGCGTTTCCTCACCGTGCTGCTGGCAGGCGTTATGGGCGGCGTGGCAGGCTCATTTTATTCGGTTGGGTATCTGGGGATGTTCACCACCAACATGATCGGCGGGCGCGGATGGATTGCATTTGCCATCTGTTTCCTTGGGAACTGGAATCCAAAGGGGGCTGTGATCGGCACGGTGGTGTTCGGACTGGCGGAGGCTGTGGCTATCTATATGCAGTCCATGGGCGGAGGCGGATACTTCCCCAATGAGCTGTTCATTGCACTGCCTTATATATTGACGATTGTGCTGACGGTTTCAAGGAAGAGTTTCAATGTGCCGGCGAAGCTGGGGGTTAGTTATAGTAAGGAGAATTGAGTGGTTGCGGGAGGTACGTCCGCGAAGCCGGGCGGGACTCGTCCTGCGCGGGTTTGGGCGGGTTCCTTAGGGCGGCTGTGGATCGGACGCGGAGTTGCGGAGGCCGCAGCTTCTAAGAACCTGACAGATGAAAAGACGGGGGACCGGTGCTATTCACGTAGAAATCCTGATGGACTTTCTACGTTCAGAGCACCTTGGATTCCTGCTTTGATGCAGGAATCCACCCCCGTCTTTTCATCTGCCAGATCCTAAGAAGCTGCGGCCTCCTCCACTATGCGTCCAATCCACAGCCGCCCTGGGGCGTGTTTGCAAATTCATTCCCGCCATCTGCACGCCCCACTTCGCGGTATATTTAGTCCCAATTCGGTCAACGTAGCCCGCTACGCCTCCCTCATCGGGACTAAATCTCCCACAAAGTGGGACGCACAGCTGACGGAAAGCAATTTTCAAACACGCCCTAAGGAACCCTCCCGCCCCGCACAGGACAAGCCCCGCCCGGCTTCCCGGACTGTGTACTCCGGCCATGAAGGAAAGGATGGGGGATTCGCGGTGGGGGTTTTGTTGGCTGGAGGAGGATTTTTGATAAATGTTCTTTTGTGTAGTTAAAAACTGTCAAATGGATTTTGGGAGGATAAATTATACGACTCTTGTGCGGGAATGTTTTTTTTAGTATAATAATAGATAGATACTGATGTTGGAAAAAGGAGTGTGCTTGAAGGCTTGACTTCAAACATGCCCGATGCAGAAGGGGGCGTTTTTATGGATGTTAAGTATACAAAGATTCAGACAGCGGGATGTAATGCGCCGCTGAAGATTACACCCGGTCATTTTGCAACCAATCATGCCCATATCAATTATTATCTTGATATGACCACCCTGAAGACCAGGCTTAGTGAAGCAAGGGAGATTGCAAAGAGCCTGGTGGGGATGTTCCTCTATGATACGGTGGTGGATACTATCGTGTGCCTGGAGGGAACCCAGGTCATTGGGGCGTTCCTGGCGGATGAGCTGACCAGCGCGGGCGTCCTTTCCATGAATGCACATAAGACCATGTACATAGTGACCCCGGAGTATAATAGCAACAGCCAGATGATTTTTAAGGAGAATAACCTTCCTATGATCAGGGATAAGAACGTCCTTATCATGACGGCGTCTGTTACCACGGGACTGGCCCTTAATAAGGGGATTGAGGCCATTCAGTATTATGGCGGCATCCTGAGAGGGGTTACTGCCATATTCAGCGCTGTGGATGAGGTGAATGGGTATCGGATTACTTCTATTTTTGGTAAGAAGGATGTGCCAGATTACGCATATTATGATTATAGGGACTGCCCTTTGTGCAGGGAGAAGCGTAAGCTGGATGCACTGGTGAATGCTTATGGATTCACACAGCTGTGATGGCTGGATGATGGAAGTGGATGCAGGTATGGTGTACGGCTGGCAGCCGATGCCATACCTGCTTCTGTTTTATGTATAGATGCATTGGCAATGCCCATACAGACGGGTATATCTTGCCATGATTTTTTCGAATGCGGCTGCATCCACGGGCTGTTTTTCTTTGTAAATATCCCAACCGCGCAGGATGATCCTGTCCGGCATGGGGATGAGTCCGGTTATGCCATCCCAGTAGGCCTCCCAGTTCATTCCGTAAAAGTCCGGCATGTTTAGCCTGCTTTTGATGATTGCCTGTAGTTCTTTGGGGGTGTTTATGAGGGTTACATTGATTTCGATTGCGTTCAGCTCCCGTTTTTTATAACAGAGAAGATGTCCGTCCATATCCAGCTGGTGGTGGTTTCCATCCCAGTCCGTAAAGGAAATCTGCTTATCATCTATGTTAAGGTGGTAATCCGGGTTGATCAGGATGTCCGTGGTTGAATAGGTCCAGACTTCACGGAATGCTTCGTCCAGCATCTTTACTTCTAATTCCCCGTAGATGATATAGTTGTTTCCAACAGGATAGATGGAATAGTAGGTCCCGAAATTGTTTTTTATCCGGTGGATATCATGACTTCCAGGGTCCATGGCACTCTTTAGTGATAATACCACGATGACGGCATCCAGCAGTATGATAAGCGTATCGTTCCGTAAGATAACGGAATCCTTTCCCACATTGGAACAGTAGTCCCCTACCAGGATGATTGTTACAGTCCCGCCATCTGAAAAATCTTCGACCGCGATGGAATGACAGGAATAATGCCCTCCGTCATGGATGGTTGATATTGCCCGGATTTCCATGTCATATGGCTTATTGTCAACGGAATCCGGTGTATAGGCCATATCCCTGGAAACCGTTATATTAAACTTTTCGTTGAAGATATTTATATCCATACCTTTTACCTCCCCGCAGGTGTGATTTGGCTGGTTTAATCCTGTCTTTCTGACAGGAAACCTATGATTCCTGGGACGGATTTAGATGGGGTGCGGTATAGGGGATATCCATGGGTGTATAAGGACATAAGCGGGCAGGGATATAAATGTATATGGATGATTGTAAATCAGGATGTCCACACACAAGGACAAGGGAGGGGATGGTCTGGATTGGTTCCCATTGTCCAATCCAGGCCATCCTCCTCCCTTGTGTTTTATCGTCTGCTTTTATACAGCCCAGGTTTCCCTTGCAATCTGAAGCGGTGTTTAATTCTTTTTCTTTCCCAGATATGCCGCCTTTACCGACTCGTCTGCCAGCAGCTCCCTGCCGGTGCCGGTCAGGGCAATGCGTCCTGTTTCCAGTACATACCCCTGGTCGGCAATCCTCAGGGCCATGTTGGCGTTCTGCTCGATTAAGAGGATGGTCACGCCCTGCTTGTTTATCTCCTTGATGATGCTGAATATGTCCTTGACAATCAGGGGAGCCAGACCGAGGGACGGCTCATCCATCATCATCAGCTTGGGACGGCTCATGAGGGCCCTTGCAACGGCCAGCATCTGCTGCTCGCCGCCGGAAAGGGTGCCGGCCAGCTGCCAGCTTCTTTCCTTTAAACGGGGAAACAGGTCGTAGACCCAGTTGATATTGTCCTCCAGGGAATCGCTTCTTAAGTAGGCCCCAATCTTGATGTTCTCTATTACCGTCATGTCGGGGAATACCCGGCGGCCTTCCGGTACCAGGGTAATGCCCTTTGCCACGATATCCGGCGTGTCCATGCCCAGAAGCTCCGCGCCGTCAAACTGGATGGAACCGCCGGAGGCCTTGACCAGTCCTGTGATGGAACGCAGGGTGGTGCTTTTTCCCGCGCCGTTGGCGCCAATCAGGGTGACAATGGATTTTTCCGGGACCTCGAAGCTGATGCCTTTTACGGCTTCAATCCCCCCATAGTTTACCCTCAGATCTTTAATCGTTAACATCGTCACTCACCCCCAGATATGCTTCAATTACTTTTGGATTGTTCTGTACCTCATCCGGCGTGCCATGGGCTATGAGCTTGCCGAAATCCAGCACATAGATGCGGTCGGATATCTGCATGACCAGGTCCATATGGTGCTCAATCATGAATATGGTCAGATGGTAGTCATCCCGGATCTGCCTGATGAAATCGGTCAGGTCCTGTGTCTCCTGGGGATTCATACCCGCGGCAGGCTCGTCAAGAAGGAGCAGGCTGGGGTTGGTGGCCAGCGCGCGTGCAATCTCCAGACGGCGCTGCAGGCCGTAGGGCAGGGAGGAGGCAATCTCATCCTTAAGGTGTGCCAGGCCCTGCATTTTAAGAAGCTCCATGGATTCATCCCGCATCCGCTTTTCCTCTGCATGGTTTAAACGCAGGGTGGCGGAGAATACGTTCTGTTTGGCGCGCATGTGCTTTGCAATCAGTACATTGTCAAATACGGTCAGGTTGCCGAAGAGACGGATGTTCTGGAATGTCCTGGCAATCCCAAGCTTTGTCACTTCATCCGGCGTCTTGCGCACGGGCGTAAGCTCCTTTGGCGCCACGTCCCCGGCGTAGAGACGGCGCATCTTGCCCTGAGGCGTGTCGGCCAGGATCATTTCCCCGTTAAAGGAAACAGAGCCGTAGGTGGGCTGGTAGATGCCTGTCACACAGTTGAAGGCAGTGGTCTTGCCGGCGCCGTTGGGTCCGATGAGGGCCACGATTTCGCGTTCATTTACATCTAAGGATAATCCGTTGACAGCTACCACGCCGCCGAACTGCATGGTTACGTTGTCCATGTGAAGTACGTTTTTCATGTTATCCATTACTTGGCACCTCCTTTTTTGGAGGCGGCTTTCTTACCGCGGCCTTTCTTCAGCCTGTCGGGTATGCCGCGTATGAGCCGGGACAGTCCGTCCCAGGAAAACTCGTTGTTGCCCATGATCCCGCGGCGGTAGAACAGCACCACTACCATCAAAAGGATGGAGAAGATGACCATGCGGAAACCGGAACGGAACAGCGGGATATGCACCCCTGCAATGGTTAACGGGTCATCAAAGAACCGCAGCAGTTCACGTCCCGAGGTTACCAGGAACGCGCCCAGGACGCTTCCCGTGACGCTTCCGATACCGCCCAGGACCACAATCAGAAGAAGGTCGTAGGTAAGCGCCACCTGGAAGGTCTTGGAATCGATGGAGCGCATGAACATGGCCAGCATCCCGCCCCCAACCCCGGTGAAGAAAGAGGAGATGACAAAGGAAAGCTCCTTGTAGCGGAACAGGTTAAGTCCCATGGACTGGGCTGCAATCTCATCCTCGCGGATGGCCTTAAAGACACGGCCGTAGGAGGAGTTGATTAACAGTACCATGAGCGCGATGCAGAGGGCTGCCAGACCGAATACAGCAAAGATATTGGGGAAGCCGGGGATGCTCTTCAGACCGTAGGAACCGTTGGTGACAGTGTCAAACATGGGCGCTGCGATGAAGGCGCGGATGATTTCTGAAAAGCCAAGGGTTGCAATGGCCAGGTAATCGCTCTTAAGGCGCAGCACCGGGATGCCGATAAGGGCGGCCAGGGCAGCGGCGGCAAGCCCGCCAAGGAGCAGGGCCACGGGGATGGGAAGCGCTACATTGGCAATCACGGGTGAGATCCCGCTCACATAGTATACGCTGGCACGGGAGCCTACAGGGATGGTGAATATGGCCACGACATAGGCCCCGATTGCCATGAAGCCTGCCTGCCCAAGGGAGAACAGCCCGGTAAAGCCGGTGAGCAGGTTCATGGAAACAGCCACCACCGCATAGATGGCGCTCCGCTCCAGGATGGATATCTGATAACTGTATTCTGCCGTGTCAGACTGCAGGAATGCCAGGATTCCAATGAGCACGGCCAGGGCAATGATGGTATAAACCTTGTTTTTGTTCTTTGTCATATTCTTCATGTCCGCCACCTCACACTTTATCGGTTGTCTTCTCACCAAACAGGCCGGTCGGGCGGATGAGAAGCATAACAATCAACAGGATAAATGTAAATGCGTCACTGAAGGTGGACTGTCCCATGGCAACCAGGGCTGTCTCCCCAAGTCCAAGGATGAAACCACCGATGACAGCGCCGGGAATGCTTCCGATACCGCCGAATACAGCGGCAACAAAGCATTTGAGGCCGGGCAGTGCGCCTGAGAACGGGAATACGGTCATACGGTCCGTGAAATAGAGGATGGAACCGATTCCTGCCAGCAGGGAACCCACTGCAAAGGTGAAGGAGATGGTCTTATTGATCTTGATGCCCATCAGGGACGCGGTTTCGTAATCCTTAGAAACAGCCCTCATTGCCATGCCGATTTTGGTGTGGTTGATCAGGAGTATCAGAAGATATACCAGGACCAGGGTCAGGACTGGCGTGAGGAAGGTTACGAAGGATGCGGAAAGACCGCCTATCTGGTAAATCCTCTTTAAGAAAGGAATCTCAGGATATCCCTTTGGAAGGGCCGTGAACAGATAGGTAGCAAGGTTCTGCAGCAGATACGATACGCCAATGGCTGAAATCATGACGGACATCCTGGGGGAAGAACGCAGGGGACGGTAAGCCACCCGTTCAATGGTAACACCAAGGACAACGGTGACAATCAGGGTAACCGGGATTGCGATGAACCAGGGAAGGCTGGCCATTGCGAAAATCATAAAATAACCTGCCATCATGAATATGTCGCCATGGGCGAAATTAATCAGACGGAGGATGCCGTATACCAGTGTATAGCCGATGGCAATCAGCGCATAGGCGCCGCCAAGGGAGATACCGGTCAGGCACTGCTGTAGAAATGTTGTTAAACTCATAAGAGTCTGCCTCCTGTTTTCTTAATAATTGTATCCTGCAGGGAATGGCATGAGGACATGGTATCCTGCGCATCCGCCATAAGCCGGAGAAAGGCCGCGGGGCAATGGCTGCCGCCTGCGGCCTCTGTGTCATATGTAACTGTCAGATGACCTTACTCTACGGTTGTAGTTGTAAGGAACTGGAACTTGCCATCCTTGATGGTCTTGATGAAGGCGATATCCTTGTTGGCATCACCTGTCTCATTAAAGGTAATGCTTCCGGTCACGCCGTCAATCTGGACGCCCTTCAGCGCATCGCGGATAGCGGTGGTGTCGGTGGAATTAGCTGTCTCGATGGCCTTGATGGCTGCCAGGTAGGAATCATAGCCCAGTGCGGATACGGCCGGGATGATGTCTTCCTGTTTGTTCTTTACCAGATATTCCTTGAAGCCCTTGATGAAGGCGGCTGCCTCGTCATTGGCCGGTTCAGCCTCGTCAAAGAAGGTGGAAAGCACAACGCCCTCGGCATCCTTGCCCGCGTTCTCGATGATGGTGGAGTTCTCCCATGTATCGCCTGCAGCGATGGTTGCCGTAATGCCAAGCTCCCTGGCCTGCTTGATGATAAGCGGTGCAGTGGTGATGGAGGATGGCGCGAAGATGATGTCAGGGTTGGCTGCCTTGATATTGGTCAGGATTGCCTTGAAATCAGTCTGGTTGGTCTGGAACTGCTCCTCGCTTACGATTTCCCCGCCTAATTTGGCGAATGCATCCTTAAAGAAGGAACCAAGGCCTGAGGAGTAGTCATCGCCCAGCTGTGTGATCACAGCAGCGCTCTTTGCTCCGTTCTGGAATGCGTAGTTAGCCATTACCGTGCCCTGGAACGGGTCGATGAAGCAGACACGGAAGTAAAAATCATTGCCCTCCGTTACCTGCGGGTTGGTACAGGAACAGCCGATGGCAGGAATCTTGGCGTCTGCGAATATCTGTCCGGCTGCAATGGATACGCCTGAGCCGTAGCTTCCAAGGACCACGCTTACCTTCTCGCTTACCAGCTTCTGTGCTGCGTTGACAGCCTCTGTCTTATCGGACTTGTTGTCAACCTCCACCAGCTCTACTTTGTATTCCTCGCCATTGATTGTTACGGTTGGGTGCATCTCCTTTGCATAACGGATACCCAGTACTTCCTGGAATCCGCCGCCGCCGTTCTCACCTGTGGTCGGTTCAAACACGCCGATCTTGATGACTTTTTCTTCTGCTTTCTTGCCGCATCCTGCAAGGGAACCTGCAACAAGACACGCGGCCATGGTTACGGCCATGATTTTCCTGATTCTCATACTACAATCCTCCTCATTTCATGAATGATCCATTGATTCCAAATCCCCTGCGCAAGGTGTGTTCATCTGGCAAAGACAACTGTCCTCAATGGGAAAACAATGAGTATATTATATCAGATATTACGAAAATTTCAAGAAAAAATCAGAAATACTTTAATTTTTACTGTTTTTTAACCGGACAGAGCGTTTGGGCAGTTCTTTATAGTGCTGTTTATAAGCCCTGAGAAAGGTGGAATAGTTCTGGAACCCGGACGAAAAGCAGCTTTCGGTCGCACTTTTTCCCTGGGCAAGCAGGTCGCGGGCCCGTAACAGCCGCTTTTCTGTGATATAGTTTCCGATGGTATAGCCGGTTTCCTCCTTGAACATGCGCATCATGTGGTAGGGGCTGAGACAGCAGCTGTCAGAAAGGGTACGGATACTCAGGTCCCCGGACAGGTGCTCATTAATATAGGATATAAGTCCTGACACATGGTAGTTTAAAGTGCCGGTGGGGATGTACTGGGCGTTGGCGTCCATGGATGCCCGCCCCAGTTCCACCAGGAATTCGAGGCATAGCAGGCGGCAGTACAGCGGTCCTGCAAATTCTTCTTCCTGCCAGTTCTGGGCCCGCTCCAGCCTGCGAAGGAGGGACAGCATGGGATGGCGGGTATCCTCCTTTAAGCGCAGCACATTGGAATGGCGGTAGGCCGCGGTGGAAAAGCAGCTGTCCAGGGAAGAGCCATTTTCACCGTACCGCTCCAGAAAGTCCGGGGACAGGTACAGGACCAGGCGCTCATAGGGAGATGTAAAATCCACCTGGGGCCGGTGGATCTGTCCGCGGTCCACCAACACAATGTCCCCGGGACAGAGGGAATAGGAACGGCCTTCTATTGTATAAGTTACATTTCCTTCCAGATGTACCAGGATCTTGAGGAAATCATGATAGTGGAAATCGTAGGTGCGCTGCAGTTTATCCTTAATGTGGAACAGACGGAAGTCGCCTTCCAGATATCCCTGCTTCTGGGTGGCAGGGGAGCCGTCGCTTATATACATGGATCATTCCTCCTTACAGGAACAGTATATACGAATGACAGCATTATTTGCAATATAAAACAGCATCATATCTATATTTTTATGATAAAATGCCTGATAAAATATAAATCAGGATGTAAATTGGAATGCCTGGAAAATATGGAGGATATGGATATGAGGCTTATAGTGGAGAAATATCATGGACTGGGAAACGATTATCTGGTTTATGACCCTAATAAAAATGAAATGAAACTGAACCCGTCCAACGTGCAGCTGATGTGCAACCGGAATTTCGGCGTTGGGGCGGACGGCGTGCTGGAAGGGCCTGTAATCAGTGAGGACAGGATTTCCATGGTGGTGTGGAATCCGGACGGAAGCATTGCGGAGAAAAGCGGCAATGGGGTCAGGATATTTGCCAAATACCTGAAGGACGCGGGATATGTGCAGAAAAAGGATTTTACCATCTATTCCAGCGGAGGCGAGGCGGCAATCCACTACCTGAACGAGGAAGGGACACGGCTGAAGGCGTCCATGGGCAGGGCCTCCTTCTGGAGCAGCGACGTGCCGGTGGAAGGCCCGCGCAGGGAAATCATCAATGAGACAATGGTATTCGGACGGATTCCATATCCCGTGACCTGCCTGTCCGTGGGCAATCCCCACTGTGTCATCCTTATGGATGAGATATCTAAGGACCTGGTGTGCAGGATTGGGAAATATTCAGAGGGCGCAAGGCAGTTCCCGGAGAAAATCAATACGCAGATCATGAAGGTGCTTGACAGGACCCATATCCAGACCGAGGTTTACGAGCGGGGCGCAGGATATACCCTGGCCTCGGGCAGCGGATGCTGCGCGGCAGCGGCAGCGGCTTACCGTCTGGGACTGACAGACCCCAAGATGGTGGTCCAGATGCCCGGCGGAACATTGGAGATTGAGATTGACGAGGACGGCGTTGTGCACATGACCGGGGATGTGGGGTATGTGGGCACCATGAAATTAGGTAATCATTTCACAGAACAACTTCGCGCTTTAAAGTGATATTGGTGAAAAACACGAAATCGTCAATTCACATTGACAAATAAAAAATCTGTTGCTATATTTTTGTGTAGAGCGAGGCGGGAGCGTCCCAGGGCGTCCCCGCCTTTCCTGTTTCACGGATCCACATGGTTGGTATTGCAGTTTGCAAGAGAGGGAGAATAGAGATGAGCAAATACAGTAAGGACGACATTATCCGCATGGTGGAGGAAGAGGATGTGGAGTTCATCCGTCTTCAGTTCACGGATATTTTTGGTATGCTTAAGAATGTGGCCATTACCTCCAGCCAGCTTGGGAAGGCGCTGGATAACCGCTGCATGTTTGACGGCTCCGCCATTGAGGGATTTGTAAGGATTGACGAGTCCGACATGTACCTGTACCCGGACCTGGATACCTTTGAGATATTCCCGTGGAGGCCCCAGCAGGGCAAGGTGGCAAGGCTGGTCTGCGATGTGTATAATCCGGACGGGACCGCATTTACGGGGGATCCCAGGAATGTGCTGAAGCGGGCGGTTAAGAAGGCCGCCGGCATGGGCTATGTGTTCAATGCGGGACCTGAGTGCGAGTTCTTCCTTTTCCACACGGACGAGGAGGGAAGGCCCACCACCAATACCCATGAGACGGCCGGGTATTTTGACGTATCCCCCATTGACCTGGCTGAGAATGTCCGCCGGGACATCGTGCTTAACCTGGAAGAGATGGGATTTGAGATTGAGGCCAGCCACCATGAGATTGCCCCGGCCCAGCATGAGATTGATTTCCAGTACACGGATGCCCTGAGGGCGGCGGATAACATCATAACCTTCAAGATGGCGGCCAAGACAATTGCCAAGCGCCATGGCCTTCATGCCACCTTCATGCCAAAGCCGAAGGAAGGAATCAACGGTTCGGGCATGCATATCAATATGTCCCTGTCGGACGGGAACGGGAAGAACCTGTTTGCAGACGACTCGGACCCCCTGAAGCTGAGCCGCACGGCCTACTATTTCATGGCGGGCATCCTGCACCATATGAAGCCCATGACCATCCTTACCAACCCGCTTGTGAATTCCTACAAGCGCCTGATACCGGGGTATGACGCGCCCATCTATATCGCCTGGTCGTCCACCTCCAACCGCAGTTCCCTTATCCGCATCCCTTCACCCAGAGGGGAAAGCACCAGGATTGAACTGCGCTGCCCGGATTCAGCCATGAACCCATACCTGGCCCTGGCGGCATGCCTGAGGGCCGGCCTGGACGGGATTGAGAAGCAGATGGAACTTCCGGAGTGCGTGGAAGGTAACATGTTCACCATGGCGCCGGAGGAGATGAAGTCCAGGAATGTGGAGCGCATACCGGAGACGCTGGGGGATGCCATTGAGGCGTTTGACGGGGACTGGTTCATGAAGGATGTCCTGGGGGACCATATCTATACCAAGTATCTGGAAGCAAAGGAAAAGGAGTGGCGCGATTTCAGGGCTCAGGTCACTGACTGGGAAGTAAGCGAATATCTTTATAAATATTGACGCCGGTACCGCAATGAGGTTCCGGTCCCAATGCTTGCTTGGAGGTGAGGCATGTGACTAACATTATCGTAGCGTTCTCCAAACCGGAGGATGGAAAGAATATAAAAGGGATTCTGGTGCGTAACGGCTATCAGGTGGTCGCTGTCTGTACATCCGGTTCACAGGCGCTGTCGGCGGCGGAAGGGGTGGGCAGCGGCATCGTGGTGAGCGGCTACCGGTTTGAGGATATGCTGTACGATGAGCTGCGCCAGTATCTGCCGGCAGCATTTGACATGCTTCTCATCTCCTCTCCCAGCCGGTGGGGAGGCCAGGCCCCGGGCAATGTAATCTGCCTTCCCATGCCCCTGAAGGTCCATGACCTTATAAGCACCCTGGAAATGATGGTGCAGGCCCAGGTCCGTTTCCGCCGGAAGATGAAAAACCGGCCCAGGGAGCGGAGCGGCGAGGAACGCAGGCTGATTGACGAGGCAAAGGCGCTGTTGATGGAGCGCAACAATATGACGGAATCAGAGGCTCACAGGTACATCCAGAAGTGCAGTATGGACAGCGGCACCAACCTGGTGGAAACAGCCCAGATGGTTATCAGTTTAATTCATGTGTGAGGTGTGGGAATGAAGTTTACAAAGATGCAGGGGATTGGCAACGATTATGTGTATGTGGACTGTTTTAAGGAACAGGTAAAGGAGCCGGGAAAGGTATCCAGGTTCATAAGCGACCGTCACTTCGGGATCGGGGCGGACGGCCTTATCCTTATCTGCCCGTCCGGGAAGGCGGACTGCAGGATGGAGATGTACAATGCGGACGGTTCCCAGGGAACCATGTGCGGCAACGGGGTGCGGTGTGTGGGGAAGTACGCCTACGACCACGGCCTGGTGCCGGCTGACAGGAGGACCATGACCGTAGAGACGCTGGGCGGGATCAAGACCCTTGAACTGGAGGTGAAGGACGGGAAGGCCATGTCAATCACCGTGGATATGGGAGAGGGGACCCTGACTTCAGACCTTCCTGAGGACATACAGGTGGATGGGAAGGATTACAGGTTTGTGGGCATCGATGTGGGCAATCCCCATGCGGTGTACTATATGGACGGCATTGACAGGCTGGATTTGGAGAAAATCGGCCCTGCCTTTGAATACCATGAGCGGTTTGCGCCGGACCGGGTGAACACGGAGTTCATAGAAGTGGTGGACCGGAAGCATCTCAACATGAGGGTCTGGGAGCGGGGCAGCGGGGAAACCTGGGCCTGCGGCACAGGCGCCACGGCCAGCGTGCTGGCATCCATCCTCATGGGGTATGTGGATGATGAGGCGGAGGTTTCCCTGCGTGGCGGAAAGCTTATGATACGCCTGGACCGCGCCACTGGCCGTCTTTTCATGACAGGCCCTGCGGTGGAAGTATTTAACGGAAGTATTGACATACCGCAGGAAATATATTATGATTGACAAGATGACTTTAATCAGTTAACACTTTAAACTATATGTAATCAATACACTCTCAGGGACCACGGGCACGAAGATGTGCGGTTTGTCTCTGTACAGGCCCTGTGATGGTGGTTATTTGCTGTCCTTTCAGTCCTGTACGGAGCCGGACGGGTTTCCTGGGAGCGTTTACGTTTATGGGAGACACGCCTTAGCACCGGGCACTGGTTCCGGGGAGGCGGGGCAAGGTATCTTCCGGAAAGGACAGGAGGAACACACATGTTCAAGATTAATGAGAATTATTTGAAACTGCCTGGCAGTTATCTCTTTTCAACCATTGGGAAAAAGGTGGCGGCGTATCAGCAGGCCAACCCTGACAAGGCGGTCATCCGCCTGGGAATCGGCGATGTGACCCTGCCCATTGCCCCGGCGGTGGTGGAGGCCATCCACAGGGCGGCAGAGGAGATGGGACGCGCGGAGACATTCCACGGCTATGCACCGGATCTGGGGTATCCCTTCCTTCGGGAGGCCATTGTGGAAAAAGACTACAGGGCCTGGGGCTGTCCGGTGGAGGCAGATGAGATATTTGTTTCTGACGGGGCCAAAAGCGACTGCGGCAACATCCAGGAGATATTCAGCGGGGACAGCAGGATTGCGGTGTGCGACCCGGTGTATCCGGTGTATGTGGATTCCAATGTGATGGCCGGGCGCACCGGTGAATATGATGAAGGCACCGGGATGTGGAGTGATGTCATATACATGCCCTGTACGGAGGAGAATGGATTTTCCCCGGAGCTTCCAAAGGAGACGCCGGATTTGATTTACCTGTGCAACCCCAACAACCCCACAGGGACAACCCTTGACAGGTCACAGCTTAAGGTGTGGGTGGATTATGCCAACCGGGCAGGGGCCGTCATCCTTTATGATGCCGCCTATGAGGCGTATATCTCAGAATCCGGCGTCCCCCACAGTATCTTCGAGATAGAAGGGGCCAGGACCTGTGCCATTGAGTTCCGTTCATTTTCAAAAAAGGCTGGTTTTACCGGCGTCCGTCTGGGCTTTACCGTGGTGCCGAAGGACCTGAAATGCGGGGATGTGTCCCTACATTCCCTGTGGGCCCGCCGCCATGGGACCAAGTTCAACGGAGCGCCCTATATTGAACAGAGGGCGGGAGAGGCAGTGTATTCAGAGGAGGGAAACCGGCAGGTCATGGAGCAGGTTGCCTATTACATGAGGAATGCAAGGACCATCCATGAAGGGCTTAAGGAGGCAGGGTACAGCGTGTACGGAGGCGTGAACTCCCCTTACATCTGGCTTAAGACGGAAAATGGCATGACCAGCTGGGAATTTTTCGATTATCTCCTGGAACAGGCCAATGTGGTGGGAACCCCTGGCAGCGGCTTTGGACCCAGCGGCGAGGGATATTTCCGTCTTACGGCATTTGGAACTTATGAAAATACAGTAAAGGCAGTGGAGAGGTTAAAGGCCCTCAGACAATAACGCTGCCAAGGGAGGAACATAAGAGTATGGATGATATCGACCGCAAGATACTTAAGCTTCTGCAGGCCAATGCAAGGATGTCCCTTAAGACCATTGCAGAGAACACCTTCCTTTCCTCGCCGGCCGTGTCCGCCAGGATTGAGCGGCTGGAGAAGGAAGGAATCATAACCGGCTACCATGCCATGGTGGACCCCATGAAGCTGGGGTACCACATCCTGGCTTTCATCAACCTGGACGTGGTGCCGGAAGATAAGCCCAAATTTTACGCGTATGCGAAGGAAGTGCCCAATGTTTTGGAGTGCAGCTGCGTTACAGGGGATTTTTCCATGCTGATGAAAGTGGCGTTCCAGAGCACCATGGAGCTTGATATGTTCATCGGACAGCTTCAGAAGTTCGGTAAGACGAGCACACAGATTGTATTTTCCACCCATGTGGGTCCCAGGGGAGTGGATGTGGACGAAATTTAGTGTCAACATTTGTCTCACTTTCACATATGGTATAGTGTAGAGTCATATGTGAAGGAGAGTCTGATATGGCAGACATTAAGAGAGTGATTATCGATGCCGGCCACGGCGGTGAAGAACCCGGCGCCATGTTTAACGGGCGGCGGGAAAAAGACGACGCCCTGCGGCTGGCTCTTGCAATAGGGCAGATATTAGAGAATAACGGGGTGGACGTGGTTTATACAAGGACCACGGACGTGTTTGACACGCCCCTTGAAAAAGCGCAGATTGCCAACCGTTCCGGCGCTGATTATTTTGTGTCCATCCACCGCAACGCAATGCCTGTGCCCGGCACGGGAAGCGGGGCAACGGTCCTTGTATATGAGAACGCAGGGGTCCCGGCCATGCTGGCGGAAAATATCCAGCGCAACCTGGTTCAGACCGGCTTTAACGACCTGGGAATCCAGGAGCGTCCGGGCCTGATCGTGCTCAGGCGGACCCAGATGCCGGCCGTGCTGGTGGAGGCGGGATTTATCGATAATCCGGAGGACAACAGATTCTTTGATGAGAATTTTGACGCCATTGCCCAGGCAATTGCGGACGGCATCCTGGAGACCATACGCCAGCAGGAGGAGCAGCGGCCGGAATATTATCAGGTCCAGGTGGGCGCGTTCCGCACCAGGATGCCTGCGGACCGTCTGGTAAATGAACTCCAGGCCAAGGGACTGCCAGCGTTCGTGGTGTATGATGACGGCCTTTATAAGGTCAGGGTGGGCGCGTTCCTCAACATGGATTATGCGGTGCGCATGGAGCGGACCCTCCGTAACCTGGGGTATCCTACGGTGCTTGTGAGGGAGCGGGCTATTTATTGATTGGCTTGTAAGGGAGCGGGCTATTGATTGAATTGTATGGAATGGCAGATGCTGCCGTGAAATGTCTGTATGGCATTTTGCGGCAGCATTTTTTGTAACTGTTTTGTCATGTATGTGCTATAATTTAGTAAAATGATGTGTGTAAGGAGGAAGGTCCATGGGGGACGAGGGAAGGGTAAAGGATGGAAAAAAACGTTTTTTGACCATTAAAAAGGAAATATTCCTGCTCAGTTTTATTTCCCTGTCCATTGTATCGCTGATTTTTGCCTGTGTATTCCTGCGGATCCTGTACACAGCCAATGTGGACAATGCAAGGAATTCCCTGAGGGAATGCAACAGCCAGATTGTCACCTACACGGAAAGCATGTTCCATGAAAATGCAGCCGTGGTGGGTATCCTGTCCAGGGATGACACGGTTATCCACGGAGGATATGGGAATCCCCAGGCGGTTCTGGACATTTACGGCGCAATCCAGGCGGACAACAGCAATATTACCTACATATATTCGGGATATGAGGACGGAAGCCTGTACATCAGTGATTATGACACGCCTTCCGGCTATTCCCCCATGGACAGGCCCTGGTATGACGCGGCTATGGAAACGGATGGGGTCGCAAGGCTGGCTTACAGTGACGCGGCCACCGGTGAATGGCTGTTCAGCCAGTGTAAGAAGCTGGTGGATCAGGATGGGGAAACCGTGGGCGTTGTGAGCATTGACTGTTCCAATGACAGTATATCCAGGCAGTTAAGCGCCAGATACCAGTATAAGTCCCAGCGCAGCTATATCATGGATATGGATGGAAATGTAATCATCCATCCGGAGGAAAGATATATCGACGATACGCTGATGAACTATATAGACACGTCTGTATGGGAAGCAGTGGTGGAAGGGACCACCAATTACGGTGAATATGAAAAGGACGGGGTCAACGCCATGGCGTACTTTGAACGGATACCGGACACTGGCTTTTTTGTGGCCACCGCCATTGACGCCTCCGAGGTAATCCTTCCGATTGTGCATGGCGTGATACTGTTAGTGGGTCTGGTCGTGTTCATTTCAGTCATCCTTGGATTTGTATTGAGCCGGGTGCTGATATACAGGTTTGCAAGGCCGATCATGGCGCTGCGGGACAGGATTGAAAAGGTAGCGGACGGCTGCCCGGAGGATAATCCTGATCTGGGCTTTACCAATGCGGAGATTAACGGGATTGCTGACAGCATTGAGGTTATTGTCCTGAATATGGGCAAACGGGAGGAGATGCAGAAGGCCGCCGAATACCTGAGTTTCCACGATTCCATGACAGGGATGTATAACAGGCGTTATTTTGCCGAAGAACTGAAGCGCCTTGATACCCCGCGCAATTATCCGCTGTGCGCGGTATGCTGTGATGTGAACGGGCTGAAGCTGGTCAATGACGTGTTTGGCCATGATGTGGGGGACCGGCTGATATGCAGGGTGGCCCGGTGCCTGGAACGCGGTTGCAGGGAGGACGATATCCTGGCGCGGATTGGCGGGGATGAATTTGCCATCCTCATGCCCCGCACCACGGCTGAGGATGCCCGGAAAATCATAAGCCGCATACGTCTGGGGTTTCCCAAGGAGAATATATGCGGGGCAGAGGTTTCGGCTTCCCTGGGCTATGCCGTGAAGGCGGAGGGAACGGAATCCATGGAGGATATCCTGCATAAGGCGGACCGTATGATGTATGAGGAGAAGCTGACGGAGAGCGTACAGATGAAGCGGGACACGGTGGACAATATTATCCGGGCCGCACAGGGGGAGGGCCTGATTACCCGCCTGTCGAGGCCGGAAGAGGAGGTTCTTGGGAAACTGGCAGAAGCCCTGTGCCCGGACTCTGCTGCTTTGTTAAAACAGGGTTACCAGCTTCGCAGGATTGGCATGTGTAGCCTGTTCCGGCCGGGCGGCCCGGATAAGGACGGGATGGACCGGGGACATACGGAACATGCTTACCGTCTCCTGTCTTCCCTGGAGGAATACAGGAATATAGCGGCCTGCCTGCTCCACTATACGGAGCATTGGGACGGCAGCGGATGGCCGGTAGGCCTGGCTGGCAGGGATATTCCCCTGCTCTCCCGTATCATCGCGGCGGCTGACGCATATTTTGCTTCAGGGGAGGATGGAGGTGTGTTTGAGGAGAACGCTTCCTGGTATGATCCGGATATCGTGGGGGTCCTGCTGAGGATTATGGGGGAGCAGGGGCAGTAAGGATAGAGGGAAAGGAAAATCGGCGCCGGTCTGCATGGCCTTGAGGAAAGGATGCAGGCCGGCGTTTTGTTTTATTGGTTCAATCCTTCTAATAATGATTGTGCAATCTGATGATTACAGCCCCCCTGGATGGCGGGATTTAGATAAAAATTGACATGGGGATTTTTGTGTGATATTTTGTATGATGCCACATGTTATGTGGATAGTGTCATTTACAGATGGTACAGATGGGATGAACCTGTTGGGAAAGGAGATGGCTTATATGAAAATCAAGGAAGTCAACACGTATTTTGTCCGTCCGCGCTGGGGATTTGTGGAAATCATCACGGACGAAGGGTTAAGCGGCTGGGGGGAGGCTGTGTTAGAGGGGCATGCAGGCACGGTTCTGGCCTGCGTACATGAGATGGAGGATTATCTGATCGGGGCGGATCCTGCCAATATTGAGGATATCTGGACCGTCCTGTACCGGGCCGGCTTTTACCGGGGAGGAGGCGTGCTGATGAGCGCTATCTCCGGCATCGACCAGGCTTTGTGGGATATCAAGGGGAAATACTTTAACGCGCCTGTCCATCAGCTGATGGGTGGGAGCTGCAGGAATAAGATGCGCGTATATTCCTGGATTGGCGGCGACAGGCCCTCGGACGTGGGGGCGGCGGCCAGGGAGAAGATGGAGGCAGGATTCACGGCAGTGAAGATGAATGCCACGGAGGAACTGCAGTTCATTGACAGCTATGATAAGATTGACGCGGTGCTTGAACGGGTGGATGCAATCCGCGCAAGCTGCGGGAAGGATTTCGGCATTGCCGTTGATTTCCATGGCCGTGTGCACAAGCCCATGGCTAAAATCCTGGCTAAGAAGCTGGAGGTTTACGACCCCATGTTCATCGAGGAGCCGGTGCTCTGCGAGAACATGGAAAGCTTCCGGGAGATTGCGGCTGCCTGCCAGATCCCCATTGCCACCGGGGAGAGGCTGTATTCCAGATGGGACTTCAAGCGCCTGTTTAAGATGGGAGGCGTGGATATCATCCAGCCTGACCTGTCCCATGCAGGAGGCATCACGGAGGTAAAGAAGATTGCATCCATGGCCGAAGCCTATGATGTGGCCCTGGCCCCCCACTGTCCATTGGGGCCCATCGCCCTCAGCTCCTGCCTGCAGGTGGATGCCACCTGCTACAACGCGGTCATCCAGGAACAGAGCATGGGAATCCACTATAATGTGGGCAGGAGCGTGCTGGATTATGTGGATAACCCGGAGGATTTCCAATTTGTGGACGGTTTTGTCAAGCTTCCCACAAGGCCGGGACTTGGCGTTGCGGTCAATAAGGAGTTGGTCCTTGAGGAGAACCGGACGCCCCATAACTGGAAGAACCCGGTCTGGAGGCATGCGGATGGCTCCGTGGCTGAGTGGTAACGGGGAATAGGGCATGAAGGGGATATTACATATCTGGAAACGGCAGACATTCGCCAGGCAGCTTACCATGGTCTTCATGGGGGTATTCCTGTTCCAGCTGGTCATCGTACAGGGACTCAGCAGTTCCTATATGCGCAGGTTCATGAAGGAGAAGATTGAGGAATCCTACCAGAATTCCCTGCGCCAGACCACCCTGAACCTGGATACCTCCTTAAAGGGCTATAAGAAGGCCATAGACGAATTGTTCCGGGACACGGATTTCATAATGGCGGTCAATGCGCTTAACAGCATGAATGAGGAGAATGAGTGGAAGATCAAGTCTGAACTGGATAAAACCATGAAGGAATTCCTGACCTACCGTTCGGAGGTGCGCAGCATGTCCATCCGCACCATTTCGGACATCAGTTACGGCTATGACCGCCAGGAGGTGGAACTGCTCAATCCCAAGATATCCGGCCTGCACCAGCGGTATTTCAGCCAGGGGATTTTTGAGGACAACGGGGGGCTTAAGGGGAAATGGATGCCCACCCAGTACCTGGACCGGAAGGGGACCCGGGAATACTATGTGTATTCCTACGGCAAGCAGATCATGGATTACTACACCAACCGCCAGGTGGGGACGGGGATAGTCAGCATTGAGGAAAGCGTGTTAAGCGAGATATGCGCCAACGGACAGGTAAGCGGGGACAGGGACATCAATTACCTGCTGATCACGGATGCGGACGGCAGGATCATTTCCCACTATGATAAGGACGTCATAGGCAATCTGGTGGACGGATACTTTGAGGAGGCGGACAGGAAGGATCCGGACAGCCCCCATATGGTGCTTATGGAGGAGGTCCCGTCCACCGGATGGAGGATGTACAGCGTGCTGGATGAGAATTATGTCTATCACAGGCTGTATGAAATCCAGAAGACCGTGCTGGCCGTTTCTTTCCTGCTGGCCCTGGCCGTGCTAGCGGCCGTACTGTACGTGTCTAAGAAAATGTCTAAATATATCACGGATATCGTCAATACGATGAACAAGGTCCAGGGCGGCAAGCTGAACGCAAAGGTGGGAATCCACCGGGATGAGAAAAATGAAATCAGCCAGATTGCCACCCATTTCAACATCATGATGAACACGGTCAATGAACAGATGCAGATGGTGAAGGAGTCGGGAGTCAGGGAAAAGGAGGCGGAAATCAGGGCGCTGGAAGCCCAGATCAACCCGCATTTCATCTACAATACCCTGGATTCCATCAACTGGCTGGCCATTGAGAATGACCAGAAGGAAATCAGCAGCATGCTGAGTAAATTTGCCCAGATACTCCGTTACCAGATCCAGCAGAGCAACCAGATTGTCATGATTTCAGAGGAACTATCCTATCTGGAGCGGTATTTATACCTTCAGAAGGTACGTTTCATGGACAGCTTTGAGTACGTCATAGAGTGCCAGGAGTCGGTGAAGACCTGCAAGATCCACAAGATGATATTCCAGCCCTTCATTGAGAATGCCATCCTTCACGGGATGGCGGATGTGGAGCACGGAGGACTGCTTAAGGTCCAGATACGGGAACAGGATGAGGAGCGCCTGGCCTTCATCATCAGCGACAACGGACTGGGCATGTCCAAAGAACAGATTGACGCTGTTTTTGTCCGCAGGATGAATCCGGGTAATTCCATCGGCGTTCTGAACGTGCTGGCAAGGCTGGATTTGTATTATGGGACCGCCTACTCCATCCATGTGGAGAGCGGTGAGGGGAAAGGAACCACCATTGAAACCGTGATACCCAGGCAGTGCATGAGGCCAGGTCAGGAGGAGATTCGTGAAAATACTGATAGTGGAAGATGAATGGAAGACATTAAAAGGATTATCAAACCTGATTGCGGAGCTGGGAGGGGAGTACGAGATGACCGGCCAGGCCAGAAGCGGGGAAGAGGGAATCCGTATGGCAATGGAACTGCACCCGGACATCATCATTACGGATATCCGGATGAACGGCATGACCGGGCTGGAAATGATTAAGGCGCTGAATGAGGAAAAGCTGGACTGCCGCTATATCATCCTCAGCGGCTATGCGGAATTCCAGTACGCCAAAGAGGCCATCAGCCTGGGCAGCATGGATTATCTGCTAAAGCCGATCACAAAGGAAATCCTGGAGGAATCCCTGCGCAAGGTTAGGACAGCCATTGAGGAGGAGGCCCAGAATATCAGGACCTCATCCATGGACACGGAACAGATCCTGGAGCGGGCGCTGTTCATGCAGGGATTCTCCGGGTCCAAATTCGAGGATGAGTGGAAGAAACGGTTCACGTCCCGGGAGATGGACTTCCTTCTCCTCATACGGGGTGAGAACCGGGTGGTACAGGCCGACTGGGAGCGGATCGTGGCGGAGCTGGTACAGGCGGTGCCGGGAATTGAAGCCTGCGTGTGCCGGGAAGCGCGCCACAAGGAAAATTATATCCTGCTGCGTGGGTACGAGGAGGGAATCAACGAGAGGCTGAACCCGGCTGTAAGGCGGTGCAGGGAGCAGGTTAACCCTTATCTGGTTTTTGCAGGGGCCTGCCTTAAGGGGACGGATGAGATAAAGGCAAAGAGGGAACGGCTCCTTGATATGACCAACTGGAACCTTTCCGTGGGGGAACCGGTGGTCCTTACGGAGGAGGTGATAAGCCGGATTGAGACACAGAAATTCAGCTATCCATCGGAACTTGAGAGGAAGATCATCACCTGCATCAATGAGGGGGATATATTGCCGGTGGAAGGGTATCTGGAAGAATTCCTCCTGTATCTCAAGCAGAAGGTTTACTCCTACACGGATATCCGGGAAGCCCTTATCTGCCTGACGGCCGCTGTCCTGTACGCCATACGGAGGGCCAGCTACGGGCTGTATGAGAATATCAGCAACCTGAATATCCTGGAGTGGGTGAGGGACAGCCTGTTTCTGGAACATTATCCCCAGCTTATCCTGAACGTGCTGATGCAGTATGAACAGTATACCAGGAATCTCAGGTCCGGCAACCACCCGATCATCAACCAGGTGCTTAAAATCATGGACAGGGAGTACAAAAGCGACCTGCCCTTAGATGAGATGGCGCAGCGCATGAATGTGACGCCGGAATACCTGAGCACCCTGTTCATGAAGGAACTGGGGATTAAGTATACCACCTACCGGGCCCAGATACGCATTGACGTGGCCAAACGCCTGCTCAGTGAGGGAAAGCTCAAGATTTATGAGGTGGCCGAGGCCAGCGGCTTTCCGGATGTGAAATATTTCACGAAAGTATTTAAGAAATATACGGGGGTCAGCCCGGGGGAATATATCCGGACGAATGGGAAAAATCAGTTTAAGAATTGACACTTTTATTAAAACAGTCAAATTTACGGTGTATGGATTACATGATATGCTTATCTCATCAAATGAGATGGCTCTTGTTGTTAGGAACATGTATCCTGGGAATGGAAAGGACCTGTCTTATGGCAGGTCTTTTTATTGGGGAAATCCCCCGGGGCGTGAATGGGTGACCGGACCCGTCCCGGCTACGGCCCAGAGAAAAAAGGAGGAACAGACGTGAAGAAAAGAAACCTTGTAAAGAAAATGACAGCTTTGGTATTGACAGGGACCATGATGGCGTCACTGGCAGCGTGCGGAGGAGGACAGGGAGCAGCCGCAGGCGGCGGGACGTCCGGGGGCACGGAAAACACAGTTAAGGCGGCAGAGGGCGCGGATACCGCGGCCCCGTCCGGGGAAAAGACAAAGATTACCTACTGGGCACCGTTCTCAGGCGGGGACGGCGATATCATGACGGCCCTTGTGGATGAGTTCAATGCCCAAAGCCCCACCACGGAAGTGGAATTCATGATCATCAAATCAGAGGAATACTATACCAAGCTGCTGGCAGCCATGACTTCTGATTCCGCTCCCACGGTTGCGGTCAACCATATTACCAGGATTAAGGAATATGTGACCGATGAACTGCTGGAACCCTTGGACAGCCTGGCCGCAGATGCTTCCGTGGACTGGACCGGGTTTACGAAACGGCTTCAGGAAGCGTCCCAGGTGGATGGAACCCACTACTGCATGCCCATGGATACCCATCTGCTGCTGATGCATTTTAACACGGATGAATTTGGGAAGATGGGCCTTTTGGAAGATGACGGGACAGTGGTTGTGCCGGATGGGGAAGAGGCGTTCTTTGAATATTTTGAGAAAGTAAAGGCGGACAGCGGCAAGATGCCTCTGTCAGGAACCTCCATGAACGGGCTTCCCATGTATGTGTGGTACACCCTGCTGACCCAGTTCGGCGGCGATGTGTGCGATGCCGACGGCAAGACGGCCACCCTGGACAGCGATGCCAACAGGAAGGCGCTGGAAATCATGATGCGTATGGTGGACAGTGAGATATGGCCCAAGAACCAGAAGAACGGCGCGGAATTGTTTACCGGCAACGTTGCGGTGGCCACCATCAACGGTGACTGGGCAATCCCCACCTTTGAGGGAACCAATGGTCTGAACTTCGTGTCCATGTCATTCCCGCAGTTAGGTACCACCAAATCCGTTTATGCGGATTCCCATACCCTGGTGATGCCTAAGAATGCCAACCTTACGGACGCGGAAAAGACATCTGCCATGGAATTCATGAAATGGATTACGGATAACACAGGCAAATGGGCCAAGTCCGGCCATATTCCCAGCAGGACCTCGGTCATGGAATCCGAGGAATTCAAGGCCCTTCCCTACAGGGAAAACTATGCGGATTCCGCTAACTATGCAAAATTCTATCCTCAGGTATGCGGCGTGGCCGGACTTACGGAGATGACCTACAGGGAACTGGCTGCCATGATTGCAGGGGAGCAGGACGTGCAGGCTACCATGGACCATATGCAGGAACAGTTCCAGGAAATCCTGGATTCCTATAACAGATAGGACGGCGGGGATACGGAAATACCGGGTTAGGAAAATATATTTTTTGAGGCTGCTGCAGGTAATACTGCGGCAGTTTTAAAAAACAGGCGGCGAGGGAACTTAACAGCAATGAAATCGGAGGCATTCCATGGATAAGTCATATCAATCAATCAAACGGAAGAATGCGGTGAGGGAGAACATAACGGCGTGGTGCTTTATCATCCCGTTCCTGCTCTTTTTCCTGTGCTTTCTCCTGTATCCCATCCTTAAGGGCATGAAACTCAGCCTTTTTGATGCGACGCTGGGCGGCAGGACATTTTTTACCGGCATCCAGAATTACGCTGCGATGTTTCAGGACAAAGGGTTCTGGCAGGCCATGTTCAACACCTTGTTTTTTGTGGTAATCTCCACGCCTACGATTGTCCTGGTAGGTTTTATCTTTGCAATGTTCATCAACTCCAGGTTAAAGGGCACCATATTCATCAGGACCTGCTTTTTCTCTCCCTATGTGCTGTCCATGTCCGTGGTGACCGGCCTTTGGATCTTTATTTTCCAGCCTTACACCGGCCTTGTGACACAGCTTACCAATGTACTGGGCATTGGGGAAATGTACTGGCTCAATACGAAATGGCTGGTATGGCTGGCTATCCTGATTACTACTGTGTGGTGGACCGTTGGATTTAACATGATCCTTTTCCTGGCAGGGCTTCAGGATATACCGGAAGACATCTACGAGGCAGCCAGGATTGACGGGGCCAATTCACGGCAGATGCTGTTTTCGGTCACGGTTCCCATGTTAAAGGACACCACGGTCCTGGTAATCATGCTCCAGACCATTGCCTCCTTTAAACTGTTCGGGCAGACCTACCTGATGGCGGGAGGCGGTCCCGGTACCCATACAAGGACCATTGTGCACTACATCTATGAGACAGGCTTTACAAACCGGAGGATGGGACGGGCGGCAGCCATGTCCGTTGCGTTTTTTGTGATGGTGTTCATCATCACCATGCTGCAGAACAAAGTCCTGGGCAGGAAAAAAGATTGAGAAGGAGGAAACCCATGAAGACAAAGAAAAAAATGACCGTGGGAAGGGCTGCTTTATATATTATCGTCTATATTGCGGCATTGTTTTGGATTTTCCCGGTAATCTGGATGCTGGTTTCATCGCTGAAACCCTATGGGACCCCTGTCAGCATCCTGTCCAAGGTGCTGTCCGGTGTGTTCTCACTGGATAATTACGCAGTGGTTGCCAAAAAGGCGCCGATCATCAAATGGATTTTTAACAGTGCCTCCGTTGCCATTGCGGTTACCATAGGCACCCTGATGCTGACTTCCCTGGCGGCCTACGCCATTTCAAAATTGAAGTTTAAAGGGCGAACCGCCATTTTCCTCCTTATCACGGCCGGAATGATGGTGCCCATTGAATCCATCATCATACCGCTGTACCAGGAGATGGCGGAACTTAAGCTTCTCAATACATATGTGGGTCTGATGTGCCCCAGCCTGGCGGCCCCCATCGGCGTGCTGATCATGAAACGGTGTTATGACGGCATTCCCGATGAGCTGATAGAAGCAGCGGTATTAGACGGGGCCAATGCCTTTGAGCGTTGGTGGAATATCTGTATTCCGGTATCCAAATCATCCATGGCAGCCGTGGGGATATTCACATTCACCAATTCCTGGAATAATTTCCTCTGGCCCTTTTTATCCATCACATCGGAGAAAATGATGACCCTGCCTGTGGGAATCCCCCAGTTCCAGGGGGCGAACCTTTCGGAATTCACACTGCCCATGACGGCCAGCGTGATTGCCTCCGTACCGGCCATCATCGTATTCCTCATATTCCAGAAGCAGATCATCCAGGGAATTGCCATGACCGGAATTAAGGGATAATCATGGTTTAGGGTTATAGTTATAAGGCGTGACCGGGCGGGGCGGTTGTTCCGGCACGCCGCAGGAAGGAGATAACAGTTTGAAAAAGGCAGATATGACGGTAGACCGTCTGAATATCATTTCAACCATTGATGACCGCATCTACGGTTCCTTCATCGAACATCTGGGGAGGGCTGTGTACAACGGGATATATGAGCCGGGCCATCCCCTGGCGGACGAAGATGGGTTCCGCAGGGATGTGATCCAGCTGGTGAAGGAACTGCATGTCCCTGTCATACGGTATCCGGGGGGCAACTTTGTATCCGGCTTTAACTGGGAGGACAGCGTGGGTCCTAAGGAACAGCGCCCGGCCCGGCTGGACCTGGCCTGGTTTACCACGGAGACCAATGAAGTGGGGCTTCAGGAATTTGACGGCTGGCTTAAGAAAGTGGATTCAGAACTGATGCTGGCAGTGAACCTGGGAACCCGGGGAGCGGACGCGGCCAGGAACCTGGTGGAGTACTGCAACCATGGGAAAGGCAGTTACTGGAGCGACCTTCGAAGGTCCCATGGGAAAGAAGAACCCTATAACGTGAAGACCTGGTGCCTGGGCAATGAGATGGACGGCCCGTGGCAGATGGGACACAAGACGGCATATGAGTACGGGCGGCTGGCCAATGAGACGGCCAAGATGATGAAATGGGTGGACCCCTCCATTGAACTGGTGGCCTGCGGCAGCTCCAAGATGGTGATGCCCACCTTTGCGGACTGGGAGGCAACGGTGCTGACAGAGTGTTACGATGAAGTGGATTACCTGTCCCTGCATAATTACTGGGGTAATTATGACGGCGATACACAGTCCTACCTGTCAGGAGGCGTCCTGATGGATGATTTCATACGGTCCGTCACGGCTATCTGTGATTACGTGAAGGCAAAGAAGCGTTCAAGGAAAACCATCAACCTTTCCTTTGATGAGTGGAATGTATGGTACCACACCAAGGAAAGCGACAAGAAGATTGAGCACTGGATACAGGCGCCGCCCAGACTGGAGGATATCTATAACTTTGAGGACGCCCTGGTGGTGGGAGGGCTGCTGATTTCCCTCCTAAAGAATTCCGACCGTGTGAAGATGGCCTGTCTGGCCCAGCTGGTCAATGTGATTGCGCCGATCATGACTGAGACAGGGGGGAAGGCGTGGAAGCAGACCATATATTATCCATTCTATTACACCAGCCTTTATGGCCGTGGAACCGCGTTAAAGGTGAACATGGACTGCCCCAGATACGACTGCAGGCAGTACACGGATGTGACTGTATTAGACGCGGTGGCTGTGGCGGATGAAGGGGAAGGCACGGTAACCTTGTTCGTGCTCAACCGCAGCATGGAGGAGGATATCGCCCTTTCCTGTGATTTAAGAAGCGTGAAGGCTGAGTCCTGTCTCTGCCATACGGCCCTTGAAGGTTACGGATATGAGGAAGCCAATTCGGCCCTGGAACCGGACCGGGTGGCGCCGTCCCCTAAACCTACGGACATCCTGGCGCAGGGACGGCTGGAAGTGGTGATACCCAGGTCTTCCTGGCACATGTTCCGTTTCCGTACGAAAGGATGACCGATATGGGAGCACATACAGATCAGCCGGATATACCTAAGAATGAATATCCCAGGCCCCAGTTCAGGCGGCAGGACTGGATGAACCTGAACGGGAAATGGGAGTTTGGTTTTGATGACAAGGATGCGGGGAAGAGGGAAAAATGGTATCTGTCCCACCCCTTTTCCAGGCAGATCACAGTCCCGTTCGCGTACCAGACAGAAATGTCCGGGATCCATGACACGGGATTCCACGATGTGGTCTGGTACCGCCGCAGCATTGACGGACGGGCATTGGAACCGGGGAAGCGCTACATACTTCATTTCGGGGCCTGCGATTACAGGACCGAGGTCTGGGTCAATGGGGAATGGGCCGGCGCCCACGTGGGCGGACATTCGTCCTTTTCCTTTGAAATCACGGATTTCCTCAGGGATGGGGAGAATGTCCTGGTGGTCCGGGCCGGGGACGATTCAAGGAACCTGGAACAGCCCAGGGGCAAACAGTACTGGAAACAGGAGTCCGCATCCATTTTCTATACCCGCACAACCGGGATCTGGCAGACCGTGTGGCTTGAACCGGTGGGAAGCCAGTTCATCCGGCAGGTGTGGATGACGCCGGATGTGGACCGGAAGATGATTGGCATGGAAATCCTTCTGGACCAAAAAACAGAGGCCAGGCTGCAGGTGGAGATTACATACCAGGGAACCAGGATGGTCTGCGATACCGTCACCGTCCTCAATGGGAAGGCGGTCCGGGAGTGGAAGCTGGACCAGAACCTGAACTTGGAATGGGAACACAAATCCTATGAGTGGACGCCGGAACATCCGGTCCTGTTCGATGTCCATTATAAGCTGGAAAGCCAGGGGACGGCAGTGGATGAGGTGGATTCCTATTTTGCCATGCGCAAGGTCAGCGTGGAGAATGGGACATTTCTCCTGAATAACCGTCCTTATTATCAGAAAATGCTGCTGGACCAGGGATACTGGCGCGGTTCCCTGATGACGGCGCCCGACGATGAGGCCCTGATAAGGGATATCACCCTTTGCAAGGAAATGGGATTCAACGGGGTGAGGAAGCATCAGAAGGTGGAGGAGGAGCGGTTCCTGTACTGGGCCGACAAACTGGGATTTCTGGTATGGGAGGAGTGCGCCAATGCCTATCTCTATTCCAGGGAATATATAAAACAGATGATTCCTGAATGGATGGAAATCGTGAAGCGGGATTATAACCATCCGTGCATCGTTGCATGGGTCCCGCTCAATGAGTCCTGGGGCGTGGACAACATCATGTACCGTGAGGAGGAACAGGCCCACAGCACATGCATGTACTATCTGACCAGATCCATGGATTCCACCAGGATGGTCATTTCCAATGACGGATGGAACCACACAAAGTCGGATCTGCTCACCATCCACGATTATACTTGTGACCCGGCGGTATTAAAGGAACGGTACGGGAACCTGGAATGCCTGCTTTCCTCCATGCCCGCGAACAGGACCCTGTTTGCCCATGGATATGGGTATGAAGGCCAGCCGGTCATTGTGTCGGAATTCGGAGGCGTGGCCTACAGGCTTAATCAGGATGAGGGCTGGGGGTATGCTGTGGCTGAAAGCGGGGAGGAATTCCTGAAGGAATATGAGGGATTGATTGCCGCCCTGGCCGCATCACCTCTGGTACAGGGCTTTGTGTATACCCAGCTGTGTGATGTGGAGCAGGAGATAAATGGGCTTCTGACCTATGACAGGGAGCCGAAGGTGCCGGTGGAAACGATACGCAAGGTGAATCTCCAATGCTTTCTTCAGAAGAAGTAAGGGACACCGCCGGATGACGGGGATATATGACAGGAATTTTAAGACAGGCTTCATGCCTGTCGGGAAGGGAAGGACAGGGTAATGAAGGGAATTGTTTATGAAGGACCGAATATCCTTAGTTTAAAGGAAGTGGGTGACGTAAGTCCGGGGCCGGGAGAGGTAAAGCTCAGGGTCAGGGCATGCGGTATCTGCGGAAGTGATGTACACGGTTATCTGGGCATCACAGGCAGAAGGCTCCCGCCCATGATGATGGGCCATGAATTTGCCGGGGAGGTGGCAGAGCTGGGCCAGGGAGTGGACCAGTGGAAGAAAGGGGACCGGGTTGCCGTCTATCCCGTGGATTTCTGCGGCCACTGTGAAATGTGCAGGAAGGGCGATGTCCACCTCTGCCTGAATAAGCGGGCATTTGGGGTTCTGGATGTGGACGGGGCGTTTGCAGAGTATATCTGTGTTCCTGCAAAGTGCTGTTTCCGGGTAGCGGACCAGATACCCTATTCAATCGGCACCCTGATGGAACCGCTGGCAGTGTCTTACCGGGGCGTGGAACACGCCGGGGATTTAACGGGCAGGACGGTCCTCATCGTGGGCGCAGGTACCATCGGGCTGCTGGCCCTGGCATGTGTGAAAATGAAAGGCGCTGCCAAGATCATCCTGTCGGATTTAAGCGATTACCGCCTTGGGATTGCCAGGGAGATGGGGGCGGATGTGACCGTCAATCCGGGCAGCGGTGACTGGAAGGCACAGATACTTGCAGAGACCGGGGGAAAGGGCGTGGATGTGGCCATCGAGGCGGTGGGGGCCGCTCCCACGGTGCAGCAGGCCATGGCGGCATTGCGGTTTGGGGGAAGGGCCATCTGGATCGGCAACAACAAACCATTTGTGGATGTTAACATGCAGGAAATCGTTACAAGGGAACTGTCCATCCAGGGGTCGTTCCTGTACGGTTATGAAGAGTTCAAGACCGTGGTGGGGCTTGTGAACCAGGGCAGGATCCATGTGGCCCCGCTCATAAGCAAGGAAGTCAGCATGGAGGAAACGCCGGCTTATTTTGAAAAACTGGCAAAGGACCCGGGCAGCCTGATTAAAGTGGTAATGGTGGATTAGGAGGAATCTGTGATGGAATATGATGATAAACTGATAAAGGATTTAGAGGACAAGGCGCAGAAGCTGAGAAGGGACGTGGTAATCAGCATTGGCGTGGGAGTGGCCGGACATATCGGAGGTTCCAACTCCTCTGCGGACATTGTGGCCGCGCTGTATTTCCATAAAATGAGACATGACCCCAAACATCCGAAGTGGAGGGAAAGGGACCGGTTCCTGCTCAGCAAGGGACATGTGGGAATCCTCCAGTATGCGGCATTGGCGGAGTGCGGGTATTTTCCGGTGGAGGATTTAAAGCATACCAAGGAAATCGGCTCCTACCTGCAGGGACATCCGGATGTGCAGAAAACCCCGGGCATCGAGGCCGGAACCGGTTCCCTGGGGCAGGGGCTTTCCATTGGCCTTGGCATGGCCCTGGGCCTTAAGCTGGACCGCTTGGACAGCAGGACGTATGTGCTGGTTGGGGACGGGGAGATTGCCGAAGGCCAGATATGGGAAGCGGCCATGGCGGCCAGCGCATTTAAGGCCGATAACCTGGTGGCCATTGTGGACAGGAACCGGCTTCAGGCCAACGGAAGGACGAAGGAGCGGTTTGACACAGGGGATATCATGGCCAAATTCTTGAGTTTTGGCTGGCATGTGATTGAAATCAACGGACATGACATGAGGGAAATCCTGAATGCCCTGGACGAAGCGGAAACCGTGAAGGGGGTGCCGACGGCCATCATAGCCAACACGGTCAAGGGAAAGGGCGTCAGCTTTGCGGAAAACGTGGTGGGATACCACAACGGTATGCTGACAGAGGAAACTTACAGACAGGCGCTTTTGGAATTATCCGCACAGGAACAGGAGGCATAGGCATGGGCTATACAAATCAGAGAATTGCATATGGCAATACATTAGTGGAACTGGGAAGGCAGGATGAGCGGATCGTGGTGCTGGACGCGGATCTGGGCGCCTCCACCATGGGGAAGCTGTTTGAGGCGGAATTTCCCCAGAGACACTTTGAGATGGGGATTGCGGAGGCCAACATGACCAGTGTGGCGGCAGGACTGGCGCAGACAGGGAAAATCCCGTTTACCAATTCCTTTGCAGTGTTTGCAGGAGGGCGCGCCTATGACCAGATACGCCAGACCATTGCAATCGGGAAACTGAATGTGAAAATCTGCGGCTCCTCCTCCGGTTTATCGGATTTTGGGGACGGCGCGACCCACCAGTGTGTGGAGGATTTGGCAGTCTTCCGGGCAGTGCCCAACATGACGGTCATCTGTCCGGCTGACGCCAATGAGACAGTGGAGGCGGTAAAGGCCATGGCTGCCATGGACGGCCCATGTTATCTGCGTCTGAACCGGAATGACTATCCCAATGTGACAAAGGAAGGGGAGAAATTCACCATCGGCGTGCCAACCGTATTAAAGGAAGGGACGGATGTGGCCCTGTTCGCCACAGGATACATGGTGGGGCTGGCCATGGAGGCTGCAGAGGAACTGGAAGGCGCTGTTTCCGTCAGGGTCATCAACGTGTCCACCATCAAGCCCATGGACGCTGAGGCCGTGAGGAAGATGGCGGAAGGCTGCAGGGCAGTGGTGACGGCAGAGGAACACAATGTAAGGGGCGGCCTTGGAAGCGCACTGGCAGAAGTCCTCTGCTGGGAGCCAAAACCCATGAAAATGGTGGGAATCCAGGATACCTTCGGGTGCAGCGGACACAATTACCAGGAGGTACTGGAGTACCATGGGCTGACAAAGTCAGCCATTGCAGAGGCGGTCAGGGAGATGGCAGGCATATAGGCGTCCGGGGACAGCAGACGTGCGTGCGGCCGGGGACGGCGGATATATAAGCGGTTAGGAATAATAAGCGGTTAGGAAAAGAGAGAGGAGCAAAGGACGATGAAAATCGGATTTATCGGTTTGGGAATCATGGGAAAACCCATGGTCAGGAACCTGTTAAAGGCAGGACATGAATTAATCGTATACGATGTGGTGGAATCCAACATGGATGAGGTGGTAAAGGACGGCGCGAAGGCGGCTTCCTCCTCAAAGGACGCAGCCGCCCGGTGCGGCCTGGTCATCACCATGCTGCCCAATTCACCCCATGTAAAGAGCGTGGTGCTGGGAACGGACGGGGTCCTTGAAGGCGCTGTTCCGGGAACCATCCTGGTTGACATGAGTTCCATCGCGCCCCTGGCTTCCCAGGAAATATGCCGGGAATGTGCAAAAAAGGGCATAAGGATGATAGATGCGCCGGTGTCGGGAGGGGAACCAAAGGCTGTGGACGGAACCCTGTCCATCATGGCGGGCGGTGATAAAGAGGTATTTGACCAGGTCTATGACGTGCTCATGACCATGGGGGCCAGTGCGGTCCACTGCGGGGATATCGGCGCAGGGAATACCACCAAGCTGGCGAACCAGGTAATCGTGGCCCTTAACATTGCGGCTGTATCCGAGGCATTCATGCTGAGTACCAGGGCCGGTGTGGACCCGGTTAAGGTATTTGAGGCCATCAAAGGCGGGCTGGCCGGTTCCACGGTCATGAATGCCAAAGTTCCCATGATTACGGACGGCAATTTCAAACCGGGATTCAAGATTGACCTCCATATCAAGGATCTGGGCAATGCCCTGGAAACCGGCCACGGAGTCGGCGCCCCCCTTCCCCTAACCTCCCAGGTGATGGAGATGATGCAGAACCTGCACGCGGACGGACTGGGGGAGAATGACCACAGCGCCATTGCAAGATATTATGAGAAGCTGACGGGAACGGAAATCCGCGTCTGATATGGCGGGGATAAAAAAGGATGGGGGATATCCCTCCCATGTCCTTACCAGTTCCAGCGCCCGTACCGCAGCGTGACAGCCCCGATGGTCTGAAGCAGTTCCTTTGTGACCTGGCCGGGGAGGAGCCTCCATTTCCAGTTTGCGCCTACTGTGGAGGGAGTGTTGACGCGGCAGTCATTGTCCAGTCCCATGTAGTCCTGAAGGGGGATGATGCACAGCCGGGCCTGGCTGCGCATGATCAGGCTGATGAAGGACAGATATAATCTGTTTTCCGGCGTATGGGAATCGCACAGATAGTCCCTGGCAAGCGTTTGCTCCGCGGGCGTGATGGAGTTAAACCACCCCGTGATGGTTTCATTGTCATGGGTACCTGTGTAGGCCACACAGTTTTCAGGATAGTTGTGGGGCAGATAATCGCTGGCGCAGCCTGAATCCCTGGAGTCAAAGGCAAATTCCAGCACTTTCATGCCAGGGAAGGAACAGTCCTTAACCAATTGGCGGACCGAGTCCGTCACATACCCAAGGTCCTCGGCGATGATTTCCTTTTCGCCCAGGGCCTGTTTTACTGCATGGAAGAACCCGATGCCAGGCCCCTGTTCCCAGTGGCCCCCGATGGCTGTGTCAGAGCCTGCCGGGATGGAGTAGTATTCGTCAAATCCACGGAAATGGTCAATCCTCACCACATCATACAGCCTATAGCAGTAGGACAGGCGGCTGATCCACCACTGGTAACCGGTCTGCCTGTGATAGTCCCAGCGGTAAAGCGGATTGCCCCAGAGCTGGCCCGTGGAGGAGAAGCCGTCCGGCGGACAGCCGGCAACAGCAGTGGGGACATTGTCCCGGTCCAGCTCAAACAGTTCAGGATGCGCCCAGGCATCGGCGCTGTCCATGGCCACATAGATGGGGATGTCGCCTACAATGCGGATGCCGTTATGGTTGGCATAGGATTTTAGCTTATTCCATTGCCGGATGAATTTAAACTGGAGATATTCATGGAACTCAATGTCATAATACAGTTCCCTCCGATAGTAGTCCAGGGCATTCTGCCAGCGCAGGCGGATATCCTCTGCCCACTGTGTCCATGGTTTTCCGTCAAATCTGGATTTTACGGCCATGAACAGGGCGTAGTCTTCAAGCCACCACTTATTATCGGCTGAAAACTGTTTAAATTCCTCATCCTGGCTGATGTTGCTGCGCTCATAGGCAAGGCGCAGGAGGGGGAAACGTTCCTTATATATCTTTGCATAGTCCACGGCCCCGGGATGCGCCCCAAAGTCAGCGCTTTCACATTCCTTTCTGGTCAGCACCCCTTCCTCAATCAAATCCTCCAGGCTGATGAAATATGGATTCCCGGCAAAGGTGGAAAAGGACTGGTAGGGGGAATCGCCATAGCTTGTGGGACCCAGGGGAAGGATTTGCCAGCAGGACTGGCCGGCCTGTTTCAGCTGGTCCACGAATTCGTAGGCTTCCTTTGAGAAACAGCCGATTCCATATCTGGAAGGCAGGCTGGCAATGGACAGTAAGATTCCGCTTTCTCGTTTCATTTTCTATATACTCCTTTTCATGGGCAATGATGCCCTGGTTCATATTCCACGATGATTCCATAGTGGTCCGACACGATTGGCTCATAGGAGCCGTTAAATATGACGCGGGAGGACCGGACCGGGACCTTGCGGCTGGTCCAGATATAATCAATGCGCATACCGGAAACATCCCCCTGTTCCCTCCAGCCGTCAATGGCATGGCCCACCGTGATCCCGCTGTCTTTGCTGCCAGCCAGTTCGTAGCTGTCCAGCCATCCGAAGCCGCGTATCAGGTCCCTGCCCTCGCCCCGTACATGGGCAGGGGAATTGAAATCGCCCATGAGCCACACAGGGGCAGGTACAGGGCCAGGGCATGTTTCCAGACATGCCCTATCCCCCAGCTCCCTTCGGATCCGTTCCCACTGTCCTTCAAATGGTTCGTCTTCATCCTTCCACCATCCCATATGGACGCTGTAAAAATATTCCACGCCATGTTCCGCGGCAATACCTATCCCTAAGATCTTGCGTGTCTTCCAGTTGGCATAGTCCTGTGAGGCTGTGATATAAAACTGCTTTGTTTCCGCAATGGGAATCCGGCTTAAGATGGCCAGGCCCTCATCGTATTTACCGTATCCGGTCTTAGCCCCGATCCAGGTCCAATGGTAGGGCCTGCCGTGCTCCGCGCAGATCCTGGCTGCGCGGTATGCATGGTTATCCGTGCGGGGGATGGGGGAGGGATGAACGCTGCATTGGGAGACGGACGCACATTGCGCATGGGGGGCATATGGAGTACAAGGAGCACATGGCACATACCCATATAGTTCCAGATCCTTTTTGTCCACCGGGGCAGCAATCTGGGTCTGATTGACTTCCTGAAGCGCTATGATATCCGGCTCAGCCCTGCAGACGCCTTCGGCAAAGGCGTGGAGCTTGGCCTCGTAGTTTTCTTCCTCAAGGCTGTGGGTGTTTAATGTCATCAGTTTCATGGTACTCCTTCCTGTGGGCTGCTGGATATTCCGCTCCGGCTCTGTTTTACAGTATATCATTAATATCGGACTTCAGTACATCTGCCTTCGGGCCGTATACGGCCTGGATGCCCTGGTCTTTCTTAATCAGGCCCATGGCCCCTTCCGCCTTCCAGTCAGCCAGTTCAGCCACCTTTGTGATATCCTTTACCGTAACGCGCAGCCGGGTCATGCATGCGTCCACCAGCAGGATATTATCCCTGCCGCCCAACAGCGTGATGATGCGCTCAGCCTGACGGTTGCCGGAAATCTGCTTTTCAGGCGCGTCCTGGCTGTCCCCGGACCCGTTGTCATCCGTGTAGTTGCCCAGCCGTCCCGGGGTGGCAAAATGGAACCTGCCAATCATGAAATAGGCAATGGCGTATCCCACGGCAAAGAAAACCGCGACACAGATGATGAAGTTAATGATATCGCCTCCCAGTCCGGCTTTCAGGGACATGGGGATACGGGTCAGGAACTCCAGGTTGCCAAAGGAATGCAGACGCAGATGGATGATACCGGCCATGGCAAATGCACATCCCTGAAGCACGGCATATACCAGATATAGTGGCAGTGCGCAGAACATGAACATGAATTCCAGCGGTTCCGTCACACCGGTCAGGAATACGGCCAGTACGGTGGAAACAAACATGGAGCGGTATTTACTGCGTTTATCCACGTCCACGCGGCGGTACATTGCCAGCGCAATACCAAGAAGCAGTCCGGTTGCGCCAATCATCTGTCCCACCTTAAAGCGGGCAGGGGTGATGGTGGTGAGCAGGTTCTGGTATCCGGCGATATCCCCGGCGTTCTGCAGGTTAATCAGGTCAGTGGCCCATGCAAGCCACAGGGGATCCTGGCCAAATACCTGTGAGCCTGCGTTGACCCCTGTAAGGATGGTGTAAGTTCCCCCAAAGGAAGTGTAGTTCATCGGTATGGTCAGCATATGATGGAGGCCAAAGGGCAGGAGGAGACGTTCCAGGGTCCCGTATATAAAGGGCGCCAGTATGGGGGAGGTGTCTGAGGAATTAGCTATCCACACGCCGAAGGAATTAATCCCGGTCTGCACCACCGGCCACACAATGGCCAGCACCAGGGAAATGACGACGGACCATGCAATGACCACCATGGGAACGAAACGCTTGCCGTTAAAGAATGCCAATGCGTCCGGCAGTTTCCTGTAGTTGTAATATTTGTTATAGATGACCCCGCCTGCAAATCCGGATATGATACCCACGAACACGCCCATATTAAGTGCAGGCGCGCCAAGGACTGAGGTGAAGTATCCATTTACCAGGATCTCCTGTCCGAGAAGGGTGCGGGTGACGGCCTCGGGGTTACTTATGTCAGCGCTGCTGACGCCGAACAGGGCTCCGGTGATGACATTGATAAGGACAAATGCAATCACGGCTGCAAATGCGCCTCCGGCACGTTCCTTTGCCCAGGAACCGCCGATGGCCACGGCAAAGAGGATGTGCAGGTTATTGATGATGGCCCATCCGATGGTTTCCATGGTCCTTCCCAGGGTAAGGACAAAATTCATGTCCCCTCCGGCCATCTGTACCAGCTTCCCCACGCTGATCATGAGTCCGGCTGCGGGCATGACCGCGATTACGGTCATCAGGACCTTGCCAAGCTTCTGGAGGAAATCAAAGTTGATGGGGGACCTGGATTTTTTCTTTTCAGGTCCAGGGGCAGGGGCGTCATCCGGCGGACACTTATCCAGCAGCGTGATTACGGTATCCCTGCCAGCGGATACAGGGCCGGTGACCGTGTTCATGGTGCGGTTTTCCATACCGCCGCAGATGAGTACGGGAGTGATGAGGCTGACCTGCTTTTCCTCCAGCCCCTTTAGGTCGGCTTCTGCCAGCAGGTCCCCTGCTTTTACCTTATCCCCCTGTTTTACATGGCATGTAAAATATTCCCCTTTTAATGCCACGGTCTCCAGGCCGAAGTGCACCATGACCTCAATCCCGTCCTCTGAGCGCAGCCCATAGGCATGAAGGGTTTCTGCCACGGATACAACCTCACCGTCAATGGGGCTTACCAGTTTCCCGTCCTGTGGGATGATGGCAATCCCATCCCCAATGATTTTCTGGGAAAATACCGGATCCGGTACTTCCTCTAATGCTACTGCTGTCCCTGTTAAGGGAGACAAAATCCTGATGCCGATACAGCCGTCGTCTTTTTTGTTCATATGTGACCTGACCTCCTGAAATTATGTTACGCGAATAGTTGCATTAAATTACGCAACCGCTTGCGTTAAATATAGCCCGTTTGCGGATGGAATGCAAGCATCATTTATGAAAAAACAGTTCTTTCTACCTTTTGCACAAAAATGGTAATGGGGTTTTGTGCAAGATTTCAGTGTAAATTCATGCAATTATAGGATTGAAAGTTACGCAAACATTGCGAAAAAGTTTGACAAAAGTTGCATTGAATATTACAATATAGGAAGAGTGATTGAATCCTCAAGTGAATCTGATGATTAAGGAGGCGCGTTATGCCTGTTACAATTAAAGATGTTGCCGCCCTTGCCGGAGTATCCCCGTCAACCGTAAGCCGCACCTGCAAGGACCATCCGTCCATCAGCCGCCAGACCAAGGAGAAGGTACGGCAGGCCATGGCAAAACTGGGGTATGAGCCTAATTTCCAGGCCAGCAGCCTGGCTACCCAGAATTCCAGGACCATTGGGATCATTCTGCCCCCATCCCAGTGGGAGGCATACCAGAATGCGTTTTATCTGGAAGTGATCCGGGGCATCAGCCAGTACTGTAATCAGAAACAGTATATCAATACGGTAATCACGGGCCAGAACGAGGATGAGATACTTCAGGTCATAAAGAATATGGCAAGGACCGGGCTGGCGGAAGGATTTATTGTACTGTATTCCAAGGAGCAGGACCCGGTCCTGGACTACCTGTACGAGGAAGGGCTGTTATATGTGCTGATTGGAAAGGCGTACAGGAATGTGAACCAGACCATCTATGTGGACAATGACAATGTGCTTGCAGGCAGGGAGGCGGCGGCTTACCTGTTAAGCCTGGGCCATGAGAGGATTGCCTATCTGTCAGGCGACCACTCCCTGCTGTTTAACAATGACAGGAAGATGGGGTATATGCTGGCACTGACGGAGCATCAGATTCCCTTTCGGCCTGGGCTGTGTGTGGAGGCGCCGGCTGTGCCGGAAGCCCAGAACCAGGTGCTGATGGCCCTGCTTACAAGGCAGGACCGTCCTACGGCTGTCCTGGTCAGTGACGATATACTGGCAGTGGCCCTTGAAAAGGCGTGTATCGGACTGGGGCTGTCCATACCTGAGGATGTCTCCATCATTTCCTTTAATAACTCCCTGCTTTCCAGGTTCACCACCCCGCCCCTCACATCCGTGGATGTGAATTCCATCCAGCTGGGGATAGAGGCAGCGGCCCAGATGATCAGCCACGTGGAGAATCCGGAACTGGTTGCAACGAAGATCATCGTGCCCCATCATATGGTGGAGCGGGGGAGCTGCGCAAGGGCCGGCAGATAAGGACCATATGTAAGGACAGTGTGCAGGAACTGGAAAATTTTACTTACGAAGATTCGGGAAATATGATATAATCAATACCGGAAAACATAAGATTTCAGAGGATTTTTCATCTATATGGATAATCTCCACTGGTAATTTTCGGGTAAACGGAAGAAGGCCTGTTTCGCTCAAATTCGCTGAGTGAGAAGGGCCTTTTTTAGTTGCCGTATAAGACGGTATTGGTGCCTTTGGCATTGATATAAAATTATGATTAGGAAGGTGTAAGGAATGAAAAGAATCAAAGCGGCATGTATCAGACAGACCCTGCATTTTATGCTGAAGGAGGATGTAAGCAGCGACCTGGCGGTGAAGCTGGTCAAAGAGGAAGTGGACAAATACAAGATGCAGCTGGACCGGAACCGGACCCAGTACAAGATACTTTCCGAGACAGTGGAGCCGGACGGGTCCGTATTGATTGAGATACTGAAGCAGTATAATACCTCCCCGGTGGGAGCCTACCTGGATTAGGAAATCAGCACAATGATGAACTGGCATTACTAAAATCCACGCCTTTCAAGCGTTTTACTGAAATACATCCTATCGTATATATTCCCCTTGAAAAACACAACATTTAGTGCTAAAATCATATACTGTTGCACAAGCAACAGATTTTTCCAGGATTATATGATAGGATACAGATACACCGGACCGCGGGGGACGCGGCGGCGTATGAGAGTAGACGGATAAAAGGAGTGTAGTGACAATGAAGATTATCAAGAGGAATGGCGCGGAGGAAGATTTTGACATAAATAAGATTGTGGTGGCTGTCTCCAAGGCCAACGTGGCAGCGGGCAAGAGCAAGCTGAGCATGGAACAGATCAAGGACATTGCGGATTATGTGGAGTACAAATGTGATAAGCTGAACCGTGCAGTATCAGTGGAGGAAATCCAGGACATGGTGGAGAACCAGATCATGTCCACAGGCGCTTTTGAGCTGGCGAAGGATTATGTAAGGTACCGCTTCCAGCGCTCCCTTATCCGTAAGGCCAACACCACGGACAACCGTATCCTTTCCCTGATTGAGTGCAATAATGAGGATGTGAAGCAGGAAAATTCCAACAAGAACCCGACGGTCAACAGCGTGCAGAGGGATTATATGGCGGGCGAGGTCAGCAAGGACCTGACCAAGAGGATGCTTCTTCCCCAGGATATTGTGGAGGCGGACAAGGAGGGAATCATACATTTCCATGATTCCGATTATTTTGCCCAGCACATGCATAACTGCGACCTGGTAAACCTGGAGGACATGCTTATGAACGGCACGGTCATCAGTGAGACCAGGATTGAGAAGCCCCACAGCTTTTCCACGGCCTGTAATATTGCCACCCAGATCATTGCCCAGGTAGCCAGTAACCAGTACGGCGGACAGAGCATCAGCCTGGCACATCTGGCTCCTTTTGTGGACGTATCCAGAAAGAAAATACATGCGGAGGTACTGGAGGAGGTTAAGACATTCGGCTGCACCCCTTCCGAGGAAGCCATCCGCCAGGTGGTGGAGAACCGGCTGCGCAAAGAGGTAATCAAGGGCGTGCAGACCATCCAGTACCAGGTCATAACCCTGATGACCACCAATGGACAGGCGCCTTTCCTGACCGTGTTCATGTACCTGAATGAAGCGAAGAACGAGAGGGAGAAAAAGGACCTGGCCCTGATTATCGAGGAGTCCTTAAAGCAGCGCTACCAGGGCGTTAAGAATGAATCAGGGGTGTGGATCACGCCCGCGTTCCCCAAGCTGATTTACGTGCTGGAGGAGGATAACATCACTGAGGGCACCGAGTACTATTACCTGACGGAAATGGCTGCCAGATGTACTGCAAAGCGTCTGGTTCCCGACTACATTTCCGAGAAAAAGATGATGGAACTGAAGGAAGGCAACTGCTTCCCTGTCATGGGATGCCGCAGTGCCTTAAGCCCCTGGAAGGATGAGGATGGCAATTATAAGTTCTACGGCCGTTTCAACCAGGGCGTGGTCACCATCAACCTGGTGGATGTGGCGCTGTCTTCCGGCGGGGACATGGATGCGTTCTGGAACATATTCGATGAGCGCCTGGACCTTTGCTACCGCGCGCTGATGTGCCGCCATAACCGTCTGAAGGGCACGCTTTCAGATGCGGCGCCTATCCTCTGGCAGAACGGCGCGCTGGCGCGGCTTAAGAAGGGGGAGACCATTGACAGGCTGCTTTACGGCGGGTATTCCACCATCTCCCTTGGATATGCGGGCCTCTATGAGTGCGTGAAGTATATGACAGGCAAATCCCACACCGACCCGGAGGCAACGCCGTTTGCCCTGGAGGTCATGGAGTATATGAACAAAGCCTGCAACCGCTGGAAAGATGAAACCAATATCGGGTTCAGCATCTACGGTTCACCCATTGAAAGCACCACCTACAAGTTTGCAAAATGCCTCCAGAAGCGTTTTGGCATCATTGAGGGAGTGACGGACAGGAGCTATATCACCAACAGCTATCACGTGAATGTGTCAGAGGAGATTGACGCATTTGCAAAGCTGAAATTCGAATCCCAGTTCCAGGCCCTTTCCACAGGCGGCGCCATCAGCTATGTGGAGGTCCCCAACATGCAGAATAATATTCCGGCCGTGCTTCAGCTGATCCGCTACATTTATGACAATATCATGTATGCGGAACTGAATACAAAAAGCGATTTCTGCCAGGAATGCGGCTTTGACGGGGAAATCCGTATTGTGAACGATGACAGCGGCAAGCTGGTATGGGAATGCCCCAAGTGCGGCAACCGGGATGAGAACAAGCTGAATGTGGCCCGCAGGACCTGCGGTTATATCGGAACCCAGTTCTGGAACCAGGGAAGGACCCAGGAGATAAAGGAAAGGGTGCTGCATTTATAATATGAATTACGGGACAATCAAAAAAAATGATATCGCCAACGGGGAGGGCGTCAGGGTATCCCTGTTTGTGTCAGGATGCACACACCATTGCAGGAACTGTTTTAATGAGGAGGCATGGGATTTTTCATACGGAAATCCCTTTACTCCTGAGACAGAGGAGGAGATACTGGACGCCCTGTCACCGGATTATATTAACGGCCTGACGCTTTTGGGCGGCGAGCCTTTTGAGCCGGAGAACCAGAGGGCGCTGTTGCCGTTTCTGAAACGGGTAAGGGAGCGTTTTCCTGAGAAGGATATCTGGTGTTATACAGGATATCTCATGGATAAGGAACTTCTGGAAGAGAGCCGGGCCAGGTGTGAGGTTACGGACAGGATGCTGGGCATGATTGATGTGCTGGTGGACGGTAGGTTTGTGGAAGGGTTGAAGGATATCAGCCTTCCTTTCCGCGGTTCCTCCAACCAGCGTATCATTGATGTGAGGGCATCTTTGGAAAATAGTGGAATTGTCATGAAGAAACTGTCCTGACAGAGCCGGATAAGTTAGAAAAAGTTGAAAATATAAGATTATCTGCCTCCCTGCGCGTTGCGTTTGGCCTGCTGAAATGTTATACTGGATTAGTTATGGTATAGATGAGCGGTTCACACGGAAATCAGCCGGGAGGCTTTTATTATGAGGTTTAAAAGAGAGTATGGGTAATAGGTCTAAGGAAGAAATAGAGGGATTTGCCAGGAAGATCCTGACCAGGTATTTCTGCGATTGTGATGTGGAATTCCTTATATCCACATTTACAGATGATATTGTATGGCTTGGGGCCGGGGAGAGGCAGAAGGCAGAGGGGAAGGAAGCTGTGGCTGCCTGCTTTAGGGCTGGAAAGGATGAATTATCGCCATGTGACATGTTTGACGAAGTCTATGAAACCAGGAATCTGGGGGGCGGCAATTACCTGTGCGAGGGGATGAGCATGCTCCGCTCCAAGGCTGGAACCGGGATATTCCTGAATATCCATCAAAGGATTACCTTTATCTTCCAGGAACATGAGGATGGGCTTAAGACAATCCACATACATAATTCAGCGCCTTTTAAGGATATACAGGAGGGGGAGCTGTTCCCCCTGGAGGCCGCCACGCAGGCATATCAGAGACTGGAGTCAGTGCTGGAGAAAAAGGAGCAGGAGTATAAGCAGCAGGCGGATTTCCTGTCGCAGCTGTATAACTCGGTGCCATGCGGGATCCTGCAGTTTTCCACGGACCCGGAACACAGGATCATCAATGTGAACCGGATGGTGTGGGAAGCATACGGGTTCGGATCAGAGGCGGAATACCGTTCCGTCATCAGAAGTCCCTATGACCTGGTATCGGACCAGGACAGGAAATGGATTGAGGACCTGGTGGACGGCCTTGTGCTGGACGGGGACACGGTGGCCTATATACGCCAGGGGGTCCGCAGGGATGGCAGGCAGATATGGATCAGCGTGGTCATGGGAAGGATTGTCAATGCGGACGGTCTGGAAGTGATACAGGCCGTATTTACGGATATCACTGAACTCAGGCGTATGGAACTGGAACAGGAACGCCAGCAGATGATTGAGAACAGGTCCCTGCAGGCAGCCATCTGTACCGCATACCCCCTGATCATGAGCGTGAACCTCACAAGGGATACATTTAACTGCTTCATCGAAGGGCAGGAGCTTTATGCCGGTAAGCGCCAGGGCAGCTACTCCGGGATGCTTGAATATTTCTGTCCCCTTGTATATCCTGCTTATCAGGAAGATTATATCAGCCATTTTAAGCGGGAACATGTGATGGAGCGCTTTGCGGCCGGGGAACGGGAAATCTATATGGAGTTCCGGCAGATTGGGAAGGACGATGAATACCACTGGATTTCCCTGCAGATCATCTATGTGGAGAACCCGTTTAATGGTGACATGCTTGCCATTATCCTGGTCAAGGTCCTGGATGCCCAGAGGGCGGAACAGGCCCGCCAGGAGCAGCTTCTCAGGGACGCCCTTGCATCGGCCAAGGCTGCCAACAGGGCCAAATCCGATTTCCTTTCCAGGATGAGCCATGATATCCGCACGCCCATGAACGCCATCATCGGCATGAGCACCATCGGCCAGCTGAAGCTGGGGGACGATAGGAGCGTGCAGGATTGTTTCCGGAAGATTGACGCTTCCTCCAGGTACCTGCTGTCCCTGATTAACGACATACTGGATATGTCCAAGATAGAGACAGGGAAGATGGAACTGTCCCAGGAATATTTTGATTTTGCCGAACTGATAGGGGAGATTGACCAGATTGTCTACCCGCAGGCGCAGGAAAAGAAAATCCGGTACGAGATTTACCATGAGGAACCCCTGGAACAGTACTATGTGGGTGATTCCCTGAGGGTCAAGCAGATCCTCTTAAACCTCCTGTCCAATGCGCTTAAATTCACTTCGGCCGACGGACTGATACAGATTAATATCCAGGAACAGAAGCGCACCAATGGATTTTCCTATATCCGGTTCTGTGTCAGGGATTCGGGAATCGGTATGTCAAAGGAGTTCCGCAGCCGTATCTTCCAGCCATTTGAGCAGGAGTCCCCGGAGGCTGCCCGCAATAATGTGGGAAGCGGCCTGGGGCTGTCCATTGTCTATAACCTGGTGCAGCTTATGGGCGGGACCATTGAAGTGGAGAGTGAGAAGAACAAGGGGGCTGCATTTACAGTGACCATTCCCCTTAAGTTGGTGGAGGACGATGAGCAGAAGGAGAGGCAGAGGAAGCAGCAGGAACTGTTAAACGGTCTGGCCGTCCTGGTGGCGGATGATGACCCGGTGGTGGGGTGCCAGTGCACCGAAATCCTAAAGGACGCCGGAGCTAATTCTGTCTGGGTGGACTCGGGCTTTAAGGCGGTGGAGGAAGTGGAACGCCAGCTCCGGCATGGCAGGTACTATGATATTGCCCTGATTGACTGGCAGATGCCGGATATGGACGGTGTGGAGACCGCCAGACGCATCCGCAGGCTGGTGGGACCTGATACCACAATCATCATGATATCGGCCTATGACTGGAGCTTCATAGAGGAGGACGCCAGGAAGGCCGGGGTGGATTGTTTCGTACCAAAGCCGCTGTTCAGGAATTCCCTGTTTGATGCATTTGCAGGAGCCGTAAGGCGGAACCATCCTGAGGAGGAACGGGTGGAAAAAACGGATTTCCATCACTGCCGTATCCTGCTGGCGGAGGATAACGAGCTGAACCGGGAGATTGCCAAGACCCTGCTGGAGATGTACGGCATGGAGGTGGAGGCTGCCCGGGACGGCCAGGAGGCAGTTGCCCTGTTTCGGGATAATGCCCCGGATTATTACCAGGCAGTACTTATGGATATCCGGATGCCTGTCATGAACGGCATGGAGGCAACCCGGTCCATCCGCGGACTGGAACGCGGGGATGCAGGGCAGATTCCGATTCTGGCCATGACTGCCAATGCATTTGAGGAAGACAGGATGGCAGCCATGGAGGCGGGGATGACAGGATATCTGGTCAAGCCGTTGGATATAAAGGTGGTTTTGGATGAACTTAAAAAGTATGTATAGATATGGGAACCATGAAGAAAGGGACTTGCTGATGCAGGTCCCTTTCATATTGCGGCAGCATGAAACGGATGTGCACCCGGCATTTCCGGCATTTATAAGAACCATATCAGGATGATCCTGCATGTTTTCCATAAAAAAATGAAAATCCCTCTTGACTATTTGGTGGAATAGCCCTATAATACAAATACATTAACGTTAATGTTATCGTTAATGTGAACGATAATGTTAGAAAAAGGAGGCAATCGTGAGTGAAATAGGGACAATTTTTGATATCAGGCAATTGTCTGTATTCGACGGACCCGGTATACGGACCACCGTATTTTTAAAGGGATGTCCTTTAAGGTGCATGTGGTGCCACAACCCGGAAGGACTGTCGTACAAACCACAGCTCATGCGTTCCGGTAACGGATGCCTTCATTGCGGCAAGTGCAGGGATGCCTGCAGCCATCCGGACGCATGCGTGCTCTGCGGCAGCTGTGTCAGGGCCTGCCCCAAGAACCTGATCCGCATCTGCGGGGAAGAGGTGACGGCAGAATGGCTGGCAGGGCATCTGTTAAAGGATAAGGATTATCTGGAACAGGTGGGGGGAGGGATTACCTTTTCCGGAGGGGAACCTCTGGGCCAGCCGCGGTTTTTGCTGGAATGCCTGGAACGGCTTGGGGATGTACATACATGCATCGAGACAAGCGGCTATGCCCAGCCGGAGCTGTTTGAGAAGGCAGCCGGACTTCTGGATTATGTAATCATGGATTTAAAGCTCATGGACGGGGAAAAACACAGGCATTATACGGGATTTGATAATGAACCTGTTTTAAGGAACCTGGAGTATCTTAAGCAAAGCGGTCAGGCATTCCGGATACGGATCCCGGTCATACCGGGGGTCAATGACGACCGGGAGAATTATGAGAGGACCGCGGCAGCGCTGGCCGGGGCCAGGAACCTGGATGTGGTGGAGCTTCTTCCATACCATGTGACGGCGGGCGCCAAGTACTCCATGGTGGGAATGGAGTACTCCCCGGAATTTGACGAAGGCCAGGAACCGGAGCTTGACATGTCCGTGTTTGAACGGGCAGGGATCCCCTGCCGCAGGATATAGAGGAGGATGACATGAACGCAAGGATAGAGATGTTGCTGGACAGATATGTGGTACAGAAAATCCAGAAGCGGTTCCGCAGGGAAAAGGACAGCCCCTATGCCCTGGCTGAGGATTTCCATGAACAGGGACTGTCCGGCCTGGAACGCAGTGTGAAGAGGCTTACATATATGCTGGAGCAGGAGAGGCCGGTGGTGTTTAAGGATGAGAGGATTGGCCTGATCCGTACGGTTCCTGTGAATTATGAGATATTTACTGAGGATGAATGGAAGGAGATTAAGAAAGACCACTATATCCATGAGCAGGGGAAGGTCTGTAATATCAACCCGCGTTACGGACTGCTGTTAGACCGGGGATTTGACGCGGTGAGGAGGGAGATTGAAAGGCAGAAGGGGATGTATGCCCTGGATGGGCAGGGCGGCCCGTCCGCCCAAGGCACGGGGCACGGATTGGAATCAGAAAGCCTCCGCTATCTCAATGCGCTGACGGAAACGCTGGACGCCATCGAAGCATTTGCCGGACGCTATGGGGAAGAGGCACAGCGGGCCGGCAACCCGGAGATGGCCCGGGTGTTTGGGCACATACCGAAGCAGCGCCCGGGCACCTTCATGGAAGCGCTGCAGTTCCTCCGCCTGCTTCATTACTGCCTGTGGTGCAGCTTTAATTACCACAATACCTTTGGGCGGTTTGACCAGTACATGTATCCATATTACAAAGCAGACATGGAAAGCGGCAGGCTGACCAAAGAGGAGGCCCTGGAACTGCTGGAGGAATTTTTCATTTCCTGTAACAAGGACAGCGACCTGTATCCGGGCATGCAGCAGGGGGATAACGGGCAGAGCATGGTCCTGGGCGGGCTGAACCCGGATGGAAGCGATAGCTTCAATGAACTGTCCGACCTGTGCCTGCAGGCCAGCCTGGAACTTAAGCTCATTGACCCCAAGATCAACCTGCGGGTGAATAAGGACACGCCCCTTGCCAGATATGAGCGGGGAACCCAGCTGACCAGACAGGGCCTGGGATTCCCGCAGTACGCTAATGATGATGTGGTGATACCCTGTCTGAGGCACTGGGGCTATGCAGAAAAGGATGCGTATGATTACGTGGTGGCGGCCTGCTGGGAATTCATCATCCCGGGAACAGGGATGGATATCCCCAATGTCAACGGCCTGTCCTTTGCGGCAGTGGTGCTGGATGTGCTGGACAGCCTTCCCGGATGCGGGACCTTTGAGGCATTCATGGATAAGGTGAAGGGGGAAATATTCAGGATGGCTGGGGAACTGTGCGACAGCGTACATAATGTATATATGGAGCCGGCGCCCCTTATGAGCCTGATGATGGACGGATGCGTGGAGCGGGCCAGGGATATTTCCAAGGGAAATCTGTATAACAACTATGGATTCCACGGCACCGGGCTTTCCACGGCAGTGGACTCCCTTGCGGCCATCCGCAAGTATGTGTATGAGGACAGGATGTTTACGGCAGAGGAACTGCTTAAGATGCTGGACGCGGACTTTAAGGGATATGAGGATATCCAGAACATGCTCCGCTACCAGTCGCCTAAGATGGGCAATGACGATGACAGGGTGGATGAACTGGCAACCAGGCTTTTGGACTGGTTTGCGGATTCCCTGGAAGGCAGGAACAATGATATGGGAGGAATCTTCCGGGCAGGCACCGGGTCTGCCATGTACTATGTTTGGCATTCCCGCAACCAGCATCCCACCCCGGATGGAAGGAATGAGGGGGAAGAACTGGCCTGTAACTATTCGCCCAGCCTGTTTACACGGCTGGAAGGACCTGTTTCCATCATTAAGTCATTTTCCAAACCCCATCTGGAACGGGTGGCCAACGGCGGTCCGCTGACCATTGAACTGCATGACAGCATGTTCCGCAATGAGGACAGCATACGCAAGGTGGCGGTGTTCGTCAAAAGCTTCATGGACATGGGCGGGCACCAGATGCAGATTAATGCAGTGAACCGGGAAACCATGCTGGATGCGAAGGAACACCCGGAGAACCACAAGAACCTGATTGTGCGCGTCTGGGGCTGGAGCGGGTATTTCGTGGAGCTGGATGAGGTGTACCAGAACCAGATCATCAAGAGGATGGAGCTTACTGTTTAGAGGAGGGGTGGTAGTGTCATATCTGCAGATTAAGAATATAAGTAAATCCTTCTATGGCGTCAAGGCCCTTAACAATATAAGCCTTGACCTTGAACTGGGGGAAATCCATGTGGTCATAGGGGAAAACGGAGCAGGGAAATCCACCCTGATGAAGATCATCGCCGGACTGTACCAGGCGGATGAAGGTGAGATCATCCTTAAAGGAAATCCGGTTAAGATAGGAAACCCGGTGGAGGCCATTGCCAACCGTATATCCATGATCCATCAGGAACTGATGCCGGTCCCCTACCTGACCGTGGCGGAAAATGTATTCCTTGGAAGGGAGCCGAAGAACAAAGCAGGGATGCTGGACAAAAAGGCAATCATCCGGGGGACAAGGGAACTTTTTGAGGAGATGAAGATTGAGATTGACCCCAGGGCGCAGATGGGGACCCTGAGCGTGGCCCAGGTCCAGCTGGTGGAAATCGCAAAGGCTGTTTCCTTTAACTCAGAACTTTTAATCATGGATGAACCCACGTCTGCCATCAGTGACAGGGAGATTGAAAACCTATATGACCTGGTATTCCGGCTGAAGGCGCAGAATAAGGCCATTGTGTTCATTTCCCATAAACTGGATGAGATTTTCAAGGTGGCTGACCGGATTACCGTGTTAAGGGACGGGGAGTACATTGGCACAAGGATGAAGACGGAGCTGGATAAGGATACCCTGATTGCCATGATGATCGGTAGGGAACTTAAGGATGTATATGAGCGAAGGGATAAGAACATCGGGGAGACAATCCTGGAGGTCAAAAACCTGGGGCGCAGGGGAAGGTTTGAGGACGTAAGCTTCACCCTCAGAAAGGGTGAAATCCTTGGGATTGCCGGGCTTATGGGCGCGGGAAGGACCGAACTGGCCGAGGCCATCTTCGGGCTGAACCCCAGCGACAGCGGGGAAATATACATCAAAGGAAAGCAGGTGCAGATACGAAGCACCAGCGATGCCATCAAGAACCGGATAGCGCTGGTGCCTGAGGACAGGAAGTTATTGGGCCTTAACCTGAAGGATACCACTGGCTTTAATATAAGCCTCAGCGTGCTGAAGCTGTTTGAGAAGATGGGAATCCTTGATAAAAAGGCGGAGAATGACCAGGTTGACAGGTCCATTGAGCAGTTTGGCATCAAGGTGATGGGGCGGAAGACCCCGGTGGTATCCCTGTCAGGCGGCAACCAGCAGAAGGTGGTCATTGCAAAATGGATGCTTTCAAAGCCTGAGATACTGATCCTGGATGAGCCTACCAGGGGCATTGATATCGGGGCCAAGACAGAGATATACAAGCTGATTAACACATTGGCCAATGAAGGCAAGGCCGTCATCATGATATCCTCGGAACTGCCCGAAATCATAGGCATGAGCGACCGGGTCCTGGTGCTCTCGGAAGGGCGGCTCACAGGCGAGCTTCATGAGGGAGATATCAGCCAGATGGAAATCATGAAACGCGCAACCATACAGAATAAACCGTTGAGTGAGGTGGGGTAAATGGAACAGGCATACAGACGTACAAAGAAGGGCTTTGACATAGGAAAATTCTCCCAGTACGGGATATACTTTGCATTCATCATCATGTGTATCCTGTTTGCTGTATTCAATCCGGTTTTCCTGTCCCTTGGCAATATCATGAACATTGTAAGACAGATTTCCTTCAATGCAATCCTGGCCATGGGCATGACCATGGTCATCATCACAGGAGGGATTGACTTAAGCGTGGGTTCGGTGCTTGCAATCGCAGCAGTGGTGTCGGCCAGCTTCATCAAATCAGCCAGCCCCATCCTTCCCATGCCCGCGGCCCTTCTTATAGGACTTTTAATCGGCGCGGTGTGCGGGCTGTTTAACGGGGTATTTGTTACAAAAGGAAAGCTTCCGCCGTTTATCGTGACCATGGTCATGATGACCATTGCAAGAGGCGCGGCCCAGCTGTTTACAAAGGGGCGTCCTGTTTCAGGGCTGCTTCCTGAGTTTACATATCTGGGAGCCGGATTCTTCCTGGGAATCCCGGTGCCCATCTATATCCTTTTAGTGGTGGTGGCCGTGTCCCACTTCATCCTTAACAATACCAGGCTGGGACGCTATATCTATGCGGTGGGCGGCAATGAGATGGCCGCAGAGGCCTCAGGCATCAAGGTACACAGGATTAAGCTGTTTGCTTACATTTATTCAGGCATCCTGGCAGCCCTGGTGGGCATGATACTGACGGCAAGACTGAACTCCGCGTCCCCGGTGGTGGGAAGCGGGTATGAGCTGGATGCAATCGCGGCCTCTGTCATCGGAGGCACCAGCATGGAAGGAGGACGGGGCAAGGTCATAGGCGTCCTGGTGGGCGCGCTGATCATCGGCACCATCAGCAACGGCCTTGACATACTTAACGTATCATCTTATTGGCAGCAGATTGTAAAAGGGTTAATTATCCTGGTGGCGGTTCTCATCGACAGAAAAGGCGCCAGGTAATAAATAGCAGTAAACATAATAAGGAGGAAGAATATGAAGAAACAGTTATTAGCAGGAGTATTGGGGGCAGCAATGGTGCTTGGGAGCTTGACGGGATGCGGATCCAAGCCCGCAGAGACAACAGCGGCACCCGCGGCAGCGCCGGCAGGGACAGCAGCGCCCGCGGATACAGCGGCGGCGGACACGTCAGCGCCGGCAGACACAGAGGCGGCAGCGGAGGGGGAGGAGCTTGTGATTGGATGTACCCTCCAGAACCTGTCCGAGGAGTTCATGACCATGCTTCAGGGAGCCATGGAACTGCAGCTTAAGAATTATGACAATGTCAAGCTGATCATCAATGATGCGGAGAGCCAGTCTGACAAGCAGGCTTCCCAGTTAGACAGCTTTGTGGCACAGGGCGTGGACGCGGTCATCATTTCACCCGTGGATGCGGACGCACTTGCATCCGCCGTCAAGACGGTTGTGGACGCAGGGATTCCGGTCATCACATGCAGCGCGGATGTCACAGGGGACCAGGGCCAGGTATGGGTTGGTTCTTCCAATGAAAACGGCGGTGAGATTGAGATGAAGTACGTGGCTGAGAAGCTTGGCGGCAAGGGCAAGATTGCTGTCCTGCGCGGGCCTCTTGGGGCATTTGCGGAGCAGGGCAGGTTTGCGGGATATGAGACCGTGTTAAAGGATTACCCTGACATTGAAATCGTTTTTGACCAGACAGGCAACTGGCAGCGTGAAGAGGCCATGGCCCTGATTGAGAACCTTCTGACAGCCGGAACCGAATTGGATGCCATCGTATGCCAGAATGACGGCATGGCCCTGGGCGCGCTGGAAGCTGTTAAGGCAGCCGGAAAGAAAGACCAGATTACAATTACCGGTATTGACGCCATCGTGGACGCCCTGGATTCCATCAAGGCCGGGGAACTGGATGCAACCTGTTTCCAGGATGCCATCGGACAGGGAACCAATGCGCTGGATATGGCGGTCAAGGCAGCCAGAGGCGAGACCGTTGAGAGGATGGATATCCCATTTGAGCTGGTGACAAAAGACAATGTGGACGGCTACTATGACAGGATTAAGCTTCCCGAATAAAGTACAGTACCAGTAATGTTGGCAAGGCGGGCCGGGGCGGGCGGCAGCGTACAGGACGCTGCCCCGCCCCGGCCTGTTTTGCAGACAGGGTTTCCAGACCGCAGCAGATGCAGTGCCCATGCATTTTTCACGCACTTCCAAAAGAACCAGTTGACAAGAGCACAAAATTACATTAACGTTATTACCGGGGTGATGATTAACATTGAAACGAGTAAAACAGACAGTTACACTGAAAGACCTGGCAAAGCGGACCGGGTACAGCGTCAACACGGTATCCAGGGCCCTCAGGGGAAAGGACGACATCTCCGAAGAAACCATTGAGCTGATTAAGAAAGAAGCCAAGGAGATGGGCTACATCAATAATACCATTGCCTCATCCCTGCGTCTTGGTTATACCAATACCATTGCCGTGATACTGGGGGATATTTCCAACCCCCATTTTGCCATTATGACAAAAGAGATTGAGAATCATGCAAGGGGACTGGGGTATTCTTCATTCCTCCTGAATACCAATGAGAATTCGGGGATTGAGCGGGATGCCATCAAGACCGCCATCAATAAGAATGTGGACGGCATCATTATCTGTCCGGCCCAGGAGGATGACAGCAACCTTAAGTTCCTGCTGGATTCCGGGGTCCCGTTCATACAGATTGGACGTTACCATGATACCGTGGATGCCAACTATGTGGTGTGCGACGATGTGCTGGGCGGTTACCAGGCGGTCCATTACCTGATAGAAAACGGTCATAAGAAGATACTCATGCTCAACGGACCCAGCTACATATCCAGTGCCAGGGAGCGCCGGATGGGCTATGGGAAGGCGCTGGCGGAGGCCGGAATTGAGGTGGATGAAAAGCTGGTGCGTGAGATTGATGTATCCAGGTCCAACTGTTCCGGGGTTGTGGAACAGGTGCTGGAGGAAGGGCTGGAATTTACGGCCATCTTTGCATTCAGCGACATCCTTGCATGGGAGGCGTGGACCTGCCTGCACAAGAAGGGAATCCGCATACCCGAAGACATTTCCCTGGTGGGCTTTGACCATATCCAGTCCAGGATGGCCCTGCCCTTTGACCTGACCACCATCAGTTCCTATAAGGCCAAGATGTCAATTACGGCTGTGGAGTGTTTAAGCTGTAAGATTAACCGGGACTATGGCAGGGAAGGGCATTGTGAGGAGATATGCCACCATGTGATTGCCACTAATCTGGTGAAGGGGGAGACTGTGCGGGATATACGGGGGTAGTGGAAGGCGCAGGATGATGGCGCCGGAATGGCCAGTCAGGAGATAGGAACACCAGCGCCGGCATAAATGGAGTGGGTCCTGTTATATGCAATATACTCCTTAAACTGTTCCAGACTGTAATTCACCACCAGGTCCTGCGGGAAATCCGCTTCCTCCAATACGGGGACGGCATGGTCCAGATTGGCGATATCCGCAGTATAATGGGCATCGCTGCTGGCAATGACGGGAACACGGTGCTTTTTGCAGAGGTTTAAAAAAGTGAGTACATTTTCGTGGGCGTTTTTACGTGTGGGTGTGCGCAGGGAATTGTTGTTTACTTCCAGCAGGGTGTGGCAGCGTTTGGCCGCAACGACGATTTCCTCGTATATCAGGGGGCATGTCCCGTCATCCGGATGGCTGATGATATCCACCTCCGGATTGGCAATGGCGCTCAGCACAGCGTCTGTGTTTTGTCTTGGGGTGCCCGGCTTATAGCACATTTTGTGTATGTCGGCTATCCTCAGGTCCAGGTGCTTCATGTACCGTTTACCAAGGCTTAAGGTACCCTGGTAATCCAGGATATTGATTTCAGCGCCAAGCATCAGTTCTATTCCAAACATCTGCCTGGGCACCACCTTCAGGTTGACAAAGTAAATATCCTCGCAGGTTCCGGCTATACCTTTGGTGTGCTCGGTAATGCCTAACAGTTTAAGTCCTTTATCTGAAGCAGCCTTTGCCATCTCGGTCAGTGTTGCGTAGGCGTGTCCGCTGGCAACCGTGTGTGTGTGGACATCAAGTTCAATTGGTCTCATATGGGATTCCTCATTTCCAGTCATTGAATATTTACTGTATAGTCTATCACAAATCCTTGATAAAAACACAGGATCATGATAGACTTTATCAAGATATGAATAAGTAAACACAGCTGCCTGCCACCGGGTATGCAGCGCTTATGTGCCTGAACACATTCCGTTAGGTCAAAGAAGGAATGTGTCCGGGCTTTTTTTCGGGAAAATCCAGCTGGTGGCACTAAATCGTGTTTGAAAATTGCTTTCCGCCGGCTGCATAGGGAGGACAGGGATGGGAAAAAACAGCGGAGCTTATGAATTTTTCAGATATGTGGGACTCAACGTGATGGGGATGATCGGGCTGTCATGTTATATCCTAGCCGATACGTATTTTGTATCCAAGGCCCTGGGAACCAGCGGCCTGGCAGCCCTTAACCTGGCTATTTCCGTGTACAGTGTAATCAATGCCACCGGACTTATGATGGGCGCCGGAGGAGGCACCCGGTTTTCCATCTTCAGGTTCCAGGGGCATGAAAGGGAGGCGGGGCAGGTATTCACAAGGACCGTGGGACTGGCGCTGGCAGCGGGAGGCGTGTTCCTTTTAGCCGGTCTTTTGTGCGCGCCCGTCCTTGCGGCTGTCCTGGGGGCGGACGGGGACACCATGGACAATACGGTGGTCTACCTGAGGGTCATCCTCTGCTTTGCCCCCTGTTTCATCATGAACAATACCCTGCTGGCCTTTGTCCGCAATGACGGGAACCCAAAGCTGTCCATGGCAGCCATGCTGACGGGAAGCCTGGCCAATATTGCCCTGGATTACCTGTTCATGTTTCCCTTTTCCATGGGGATGTCCGGAGCGGCCTTTGCGACCGGGCTTGCTCCTGTCATCAGCATGGGCGTGCTTGCCCTGCATCTGTCCGGGAAAAAAAGCTCCCTGTCCATCATAAGGTGCAGGTGGAGCCTGAGGGAAGCCGTATCCATCCTGTCACCGGGCGTGTCCTCCTTTATAACGGAATTGTCATCCGGCATCGTGCTCATGATGTTTAACCTCATCATCCTGTCCCTGGCAGGCAATACCGGGGTGGCGGCCTACGGCATCGTGGCAAACCTGGCGCTGGTGGTGACCGCTGTATTCACAGGGATTGCCCAGGGGATGCAGCCCCTGGCAAGCCGCAGTTACGGGGCGGGGGATGGAAAGACGTTAAAGCTTGTGTTCCGGTATGGGGCCATCCTTTCCATTGTGCTGGCGGCCGGTATCTATGCCTGCGCCAATTCATGGTGGCAGGGAATCATCGCCATATTCAACAGCGAAGGCAGCCAGGAGCTGGTGCCCATTGCAAGGCGGGGAATCCAGCTGTATTTTGCAGGATTCCTCTTTGCAGGGATTAATATTGTCAGCGCGGCTTTTTTAAGCGCTGTGACCGAAACCGGGAAAGCATTCGCCATATCCATTGTCAGGGGCTGCCTGGCCATCATCCCCCTTGCGTTCCTGCTGCCTGGCATATGGGGGATGGACGGGGTGTGGCTTGCGTTTGTGCTGGCTGAGGCATTGGCCTGCCTGGTGTCCGTGTGGGGAATCAGGAGGGCCGGCGCCGCGCGTTAGGGCGTGTTTGAAAATTGCTTTCCGTCAGATGCACCCATCCCACGCATCAGGTTTGCCATCTCAATGGCTCCCATGGCGCACTCATAGCCCTTGTTGCCGGCCTTGGAGCCTGCGCGTTCAATGGCCTGTTCGATATTTTCCGTGGTCAGCACGCCGAACATGACAGGAATCCCGCTTGTAAGGGATACATGGGCAATTCCCTTGGAAACCTCACTGCACACATGGTCATAGTGGCTTGTGCTGCCGCGGATGACGGCCCCAAGGCAGATGACGGCGTCATATCTGCCGCTGGAAGCCATCCTTAAAGCTGCCAGAGGAATCTCAAAAGCTCCGGGCACCCATGCAACGTCAATATTCCCGTCCTCCACGTCATGGCGCCTTAATCCGTCCAGGGCGCCGCTTAAGAGCCTGGAGGTGATGAATTCGTTGAAACGGGCGGCTACAATGCCCACCTTCATGTTGTCCGGTATCAGTTTTCCTTCATATATATTCATAATGAATCCTCCTTATATTGTATTCCTTTCGTAGTGCAGGATGTGTCCCATCCTCTGCTGTTTTGTTTTCAGGTAAAAAAGGTCATGGCCAGTGGGTTCCATCTGGATGGGGACCCGTTTTATGATTTCCAATCCGAACCCGGAGAGCTGGTACACCTTGTCCGGGTTGTTGGTCAGCAGCCGCAGGGTCCTGGCGCCCAGGTCCTTGAGTATCTGGGCGCCGATATGATACTCCCGCATATCCCCTTTAAATCCCAGGGCCAGGTTGGCTTCCAAGGTATCCATCCCATGGTCCTGAAGCTCATATGCCTTCAGCTTGTTAATCAGGCCAATGCCCCGTCCCTCCTGGCGCATGTAGAGCAGGATGCCGCGCCCTTCCTTTTCAATCTGTCCCATGGCGGCGGCAAACTGCTGCCCGCAGTCACAGCGCAGGGAGCCGAACCCATCGCCTGTCAGGCATTCGGAGTGTACACGGCATAGAAGGTCCCTGCCGTCCCCGATGTCTCCCTTTACCAGGGCAACATGGTGCTCGCCGCTTAGCTTGTCCACGTAGCCGTAAGCGCGGAAGGTCCCGTACCGGGTAGGCATCCTGGTGCAGGCCACGCGTTCCACCAGGCAGTCATGCTGCTTGCGGTAATCCTGGATGGCTTTTATGGTGGTGATGGCAAGCCCCCAGTGTCCGGCCAGTTCCATGAGCTGCGGTGTGCGCATCATGGTACCGTCCTCCTTCATGATTTCACAGCATAGGCCGCATTCCTTCAGTCCGGCCAGGCGCATCAGGTCCACGGTGGCCTCTGTGTGGCCGGGACGCTCCAGGACGCCGTTTTCCTTTGCCATCAAGGGAAACATATGGCCTGGACGGCGGAAATCCCCGGGCTTTGCACCCTCATCCGCGCAGGAACGGGCCGTGGTCCCGCGTTCCTGTGCAGAAATGCCGGTGGCCGTGCTTATATGGTCCACGGATACCGTAAATGCAGTTTCATGGTTATCGCCGTTGTCCGCTACCATCTGCGGGAATTTAAGCTTCTGGCAAAGCTCCCGGCTCATGGGCATGCAGATAAGACCTTTGCCGTGGACTGCCATGAAGTTGACATTCTCCGTGGTGGCATACTGGGCGGCGCAGATAAAATCGCCTTCATTTTCCCGGTCCTCATCATCCGTGACCAGGATGATCCTGCCCTGGCGCAGGCTGTCCAGCGCCTCCTCTACGGTGTTAAAGTGATACATGATGTTAACCTCCTTATAATTGTGGATTCATATGGATGGGTAAGATTAAAAACCGTTCCTTAATAAAAATTCCTCCGTCACGGCGGACCCGGGATGGCGGTCATGGCGCGGGACTGTAAGCAGCTTTGCTAGGTATTTCCCCACATATTTCCCCACACAGTCATTTTCCAGATTCACCGTGCTTCCCACTGTCTTACGGACCAGGTTCGTATGGCCGGCAGTGTGCGGGATGACAGATACGCAAAAATCCCGGTCCGTCACCCTGGCAACGGTGAGGCTGATCCCATCCATGGCAATGGAGCCTTTTTCTATGATGAGGTCCAGGATGGAAGGGCAGGTGCGGACGGTGTACCAGATGGCATTGCCTTCCCGCTTTATCATGGAAATGGTTCCGGTGCCGTCAATGTGGCCGGAGACAATATGTCCGCCGAACCGCCCGTCTGCAGCCATTGCCCGTTCCAGATTCACAAGGGCGCCGGGGTTCATGGATCCAAGACCGGTACGCGCCATGGTTTCCGGCATGACATCAGCCGTGAATCCGGTTGATGAGACAGCGGAGGCAGTGAGGCATACGCCGTTAACCGCAATGCTGTCACCGGGCACGGTGCCGTCTAAGACGGCGCGCGCCCTGATATCCAACACACAGGAGCGGGGGCCGCGGATGGAGGACACCAGGGTCCCTGTTTCCTCTATGATGCCTGTGAACAAGGAACCACCCCGCTTTCTAAAAGGATATCCCTGCCAAGGACCGTGATTTTTGGGGGTTCCAGGGTGAAAGCCATTCCGGGCAGTTCCACCCCTTTCCCTCCTACCGGGCAAAGTCCCTTTTCTCCGCCGAAAATCTTTGGGGCAATGTAGGCCTGAAGCTTATGGACAATGCCCTGGTCCAGCGCGGACCAGTTGAGGGCGCTGCCTCCTTCCAGCAGGACGCTGTCAATATCCATCCCGCCCAGGCGTTCCATCAGGAACCTAAGGTCCGTGTGACCGTCCCTTTCGGGCAGGATCAGGATTTCGCAGCCCGCATCCTTAAAGGGAGCCATGGCGGCAGGGTCCTGGCAGCAGGTTGCCAGGATGGTCCTGACATGGGGAGCGGTCCTGACTACGTTGGATGTAAGCGGTGTCATGAGGCGGGTATCGCAGATGATGCGCACCGGATTCCTTCCGCCCGGGATTCGGCAGGTTAACTGCGGGTCATCTGCAAGGATGGTCCCAAGCCCTGTCATGACGGCGCTTAAACGGTTCCTGGTCTTATGGACGTGCTCCCGGGCCTGTTCCCCGGTAATCCATCTGGACAGGCGGCCGGATGTGGCTGTCCTGCCATCCATGGTCATGGCGTATTTCATGACCACATAGGGCTGCCTGGTGCGGATGAAGTGGAAGAAGACCTCATTCTGGCAGATGCATTCCTCCTCTAAAACGCCCTGGATTACTTCAATCCCGTGACTCTTAAGGGCCGCAATCCCTTTTCCCGCAACCAGCGGGTTAGGGTCCCTGGCGCCGATGACCACCCGGCGGATGCCGCTTTTTATGATGGCATCCGTGCAGGGCGGGGTTTTGCCATAATGGCAGCATGGCTCTAAGGTGACGTAGAGCACGGCCCCTTTGGCTGGCGCGGTCAGGGAGTCAAGGGCGGCCCGTTCAGCGTGGGGACCGCCGTAAAAACCGTGATATCCCTGGCCGATGACGGCGCCGTCCCTGACAATGACAGCGCCCACCAGGGGATTGGGGTTAACGCGGCCTTCCCCTTTTGCAGCAAGGGCAAGGGCGCGGCCCATGTAGATGTTATCGGATATTTCCGACATTTGGACACCTCCTTTTCATGATGGGAAAATGTAAAAGAATGGAATAAAAAACGCCTTGAACATCAGGTCCAGGGCGGGTGGAAGGGGAAGCTTTGAGATATGCCGATATCCGTACATCGATTGGCCTGTATCCACCATCGGATGAATCCGCCATCAGATGCATCCACCATCGGATGAATCCGCCATCAGATGCATCCATCATCAGATGAATCCACTATCAGATGCATCCGCCAATCGGGTGAAATCAACATAATACGGTCTGCTTTACATGTTATGATAAAAAATGCCCCGGTATGTCGTCATACCAGGGCAGCCATTAACATTCTTCATACGGATGGGACCAGTCTTCAAATCCATCCCGGGCATACTGGCCGGGATAAATAATCCATCATAATCCATCCATCATAAAACATCCATGTCCATCTTCTTCCATCCAGACTATACTGTCGGCTTCGGAATCACACCGAATCATGCCTTGCGGCTCGTGGGCTGTACCACCGGTAGGGAATCGCACCCTGCCCTGAAGATATTGATTCAATTGAGTGTTATTATAGACAGGCAGGGCACGGATGTCAAGCATTTCCTGAAAAATGTAAAATACCTTTTTCCAACCGGGACATGCATATAATAAGAAGGCCCTGCTTATATTTAGGTAATGATAAGAGATTATGAGGTATTACATGGCAACCAATCCAGAACGGACATCCAGTGGAATGCTGCAGATTAATGTAATCAACATCCAGAACAATTTCCCCATCCAGAATGCCAGGGTTACAATCAGTTACAAGGGAGAGCCAACAAGCGCCCTGGAACAGCTTCAGACCAACAGTTCAGGCCAGACAGAGACGGTCTCCCTTCCCGCGCCTCCGGTGGAGCTGAGCCTGGAACCAGGCATCATCCAGCCATATTCGGAATACAACCTGACCGTGGAGGCGGAGGGATTTGACCCGGTGGAGGTATCGGGAACCGAGATACTGGCTGAGTCCACTGCCATCCAGCCAGTCAGCATGACGCCGGCAGGGGAGGGGACGCCTCCCGAGGATCCGATTGTGATTCCGGACCACACCCTTTATGGGAATTATCCGCCCAAGATTGCAGAGGCAGAGATAAAGCCTGTGAACGAGAGCGGGGAAATCGTCTTAAGCCGCGTGGTGGTCCCCCAGACCGTGGTGGTCCATGACGGGGCGCCCACGGACCGGACGGCAAAGGATTACTATGTGCCCTACAGGGATTACATTAAAAATGTGGCCTCCAGTGAAATCTACTCCACCTGGCCCAGGGCCACCATCACGGCCAACGTGCTGGCCATCATGTCATTTACCCTGAACCGCGTTTATACGGAGTGGTACAGGAACCAGGGGTATGATTTTACCATCACATCCTCCACTGCCTTTGACCATAAATGGATATACGGCAGGAACATATTTGAGAGCATTTCCCTGATTGTAGATGAGATATTTGACAATTACCTGTCCAGGCCAGGCGTGCGCCAGCCCATCCTGACCCAGTACTGTGACGGGCGCCAGGTACAGTGTCCAAACTGGATGACACAGTGGGGGTCATGCTCCCTGGGGGAGCAGGGTTACAGTCCAATTGAAATCCTGCGGTATTTTTATGGGGACAGCATCTATGTCAACACGGCAGAGCAGATATCCGGTATCCCGGCATCCTGGCCCGGCAATGACCTGACCCTTGGCAGCACAGGCGACAAGGTCCGCCAGATGCAGGAACAGCTGGATATGATTGCAACTGTTTATACTGCCATCCCAAGGGTGACCCCTGACGGGATTTACGGCCCAAGGACAGCGGATGCGGTGCGGGAATTCCAGTCCATTTTCGGGCTTCCCCAGACCGGCGTGGTGGATTTTGCCACATGGTATCGGATATCCCATATCTATGTGGGGATTACCAGGATTGCAGAGCTGGTGTAGCAGGGATAACAGACAGATGGGCATCAGGCCGCTTATGCCGGGCGGTCTGATGCTGTTTTTAGGCCCTGCTTGCGGCCCGGCCTGTTCTAAAAAACTATTAGATTGAAACAAAAAAATTTAGCCCTTAAAGCTATTGAATAATAAATCGAAATACAGTATAATCTTTACAATTTGGGCTGAGATAACGTAGAGCATGTTTGAAAATTCATTCCCGCCATCTGCACGCCCCACATCGCGGCATATTTGGTCCCAATTCGGTCAACGTAGCCCGCTACGCCTCCCTCATCGGGACCAAATCTCCCACGAAGTGGGACGCACAGCTGACGGAAAGCAATTTTCAAACATGCTCCGGCCCATGAGCAAACACATAAGAAAGGACAGGTACCCCCATATGAAAGCATACCTCATACTGGAAGATGGAACTGTATTCACCGGGACAAGTATTGGTTCAGAACGTGAAGTTATCAGTGAAATCGTGTTTAACACATCAATGACCGGTTATCTGGAAGTGCTGACCGATCCGTCTTACGCGGGACAGGCAGTTGTCATGACATATCCCCTTATTGGCAATTACGGAATCTGCCATGAAGACATGGAATCAGCAAAACCCTGGCCGGACGGCTATATTGTTAGAGAATTATCAAGAATCCCCAGCAACTTCCGTAGCGAGGATACCATCCAGAACTTCTTAAAACGCCACGACATTCCCGGCATCTGCGGTATCGATACAAGAGCCCTTACCAAAATCTTAAGAGAAAAAGGCACCATGAACGGTATGATCACCACCAGTGAATATACCGATTTAAGCGGACCCATAAAGCGCATGAAAGAGTACGGCGTCACCGGCGTGGTCATGAAGACCACCACGAAGGAGAAGTATGTGCTTCCTGGAAAAAGCCTTGCTGACAGCGGTCCTTCAGACAACAGCAGGCTTTCCGGCAAAGACGGCCTTCCGGCTGGCAGCTTCCCGGGCGCGGGCAAGAAGGTGGCCCTTATGGATTACGGCGCAAAGAAGAACATTGCGCGTTCCCTGAACAGCCTTGGCTGTGAGGTTACCGTATATCCCGCAGACACCCCGGCAGAGGAAGTGCTGGCAGCCTGCCCTGACGGCATCATGCTCAGCAACGGCCCCGGGGACCCCAAGGAGAATACGGCTGTCATAGAAGAAATAAAGAAACTTTATGCATCGGACGTGCCGATTTTTGCCATCTGCCTGGGACACCAGCTCATGGCCCTGGCCAACGGCATGGATACTTATAAGTTAAAATACGGACACAGGGGAGGCAACCATCCGGTTAAGGATTTAGAAACAGGAAGGGTATATATCTCATCCCAGAACCACGGCTATGTGGTTGATATGGAGACAGTGACCCCGGATATCGCGGTTCCCGCTTTTGTGAATGTAAATGACGGCACCAATGAGGGGCTTAAATATGTGGGCAAGAATATTTTCACGGTGCAGTACCACCCCGAGGCCTGCCCCGGACCACTGGATTCCGGTTACCTGTTTGACCGTTTCCTGAAAATGATGGAGGTGAATGACTGATGCCAAAGAATCCTGATATTAAGAAAGTCCTTGTACTTGGCTCCGGCCCGATCATCATCGGACAGGCCGCTGAATTTGACTATGCGGGCACACAGGCCTGCCGTTCCTTAAAGGAAGAGGGCGTGGAGGTGGTGCTTTTAAACTCCAACCCGGCCACCATCATGACGGATAAGGATATTGCGGACCGGGTTTACATTGAACCCCTGACCGTGGAAGTGGTGGAACAGCTTATATTAAAGGAAAAGCCGGACAGCGTGCTGCCCACCCTGGGCGGACAGGCAGGCCTTAACCTGGCCATGGAGCTGGAGGACGCAGGCTTTTTTAAGGAACACAATGTACGCCTGATCGGCACCACGGCCCTGACCATCAAGAAGGCGGAAGACCGCGAGATGTTCAAGGAGACCATGGAGAAAATCGGCGAGCCTGTGGCTCCTTCCGATATTGTGGAGGATGTGAAGCACGGCCTGGAGATTGCGGCCCAGATCGGCTATCCAGTGGTACTCCGTCCGGCCTATACCCTGGGCGGCTCCGGCGGCGGTATTGCAGCGAACCCGGAACAGTGCGCCGAGATTCTGGAAAACGGACTCAGGCTTTCCCGCGTGGGACAGGTCCTGGTGGAGCGCTGCATCGCGGGCTGGAAGGAAATCGAGTACGAGGTCATGCGTGACGGCGCAGGCAATGTCATCACGGTATGTAATATGGAAAACATCGACCCGGTGGGCGTCCATACAGGCGACAGCATCGTGGTGGCGCCATCCCAGACCCTGGGCGACAAGGAATACCAGATGCTGCGCACCTCAGCCTTAAACATCATAAGCGAGCTGGGCATTACCGGGGGCTGCAACGTGCAGTATGCCCTGAACCCGGACAGCTTTGAATACTGTGTCATCGAGGTAAACCCCCGTGTAAGCCGTTCCTCGGCCCTGGCCAGCAAGGCAACCGGATACCCCATTGCCAAGGTGGCAGCCAAGATTGCCCTGGGTTATACCCTGGATGAGATTAAGAACGCGGTCACAAAGAAGACATACGCAAGCTTTGAGCCAATGCTGGACTACTGCGTGGTCAAGATGCCAAGGCTTCCATTTGATAAATTCATCAGCGCCAAGCGTACCCTGGGAACCCAGATGAAGGCAACGGGCGAGGTCATGAGTATCTGCACCAACTTTGAAGGAGGCCTGATGAAGGCAATCCGCTCCCTGGAGCAGCATGTGGACTGCCTGCTGTCCTATGATTTTACCGGGCTTACGGACAGTGAGCTGAGGGAACAGCTGGAAAAAGTGGACGACATGAGGATCTGGAGGATTGCCGAGGCCCTGCGCAGAGGCATTTCCTATGAAGAAATCCACGAAATCACACGGATTGACCTGTGGTTCATTGACAAGCTTTCCATCCTGGTGGAAATGGAACAGGCCCTTAAGGCGGTTGGGGAAGGCAAGGCCCGTCTGACCACGGAGCTTCTTGCAGAGGCCAAGAGGATTGAATTCCCGGACAACGTGATTGCAAGGCTTACCGGGATTGCCCAGGAAGAAATCAAGAAGCAGCGCTATGACAATGATATCCGGGCGGCATTCAAGATGGTGGACACCTGCGCGGCTGAGTTTGCGGCTGAGACGCCTTATTATTACTCCTGTTTCGGAAGCATGAACGAGGCAGAGAAGACAGAAGGGCGCAAAAAGGTCCTGGTCCTTGGTTCAGGCCCCATCCGTATCGGACAGGGGATTGAATTTGACTTCTGCTCCGTGCACAGCACCTGGGCATTCAGCCGGGAAGGCTATGAGACCATCATCGTAAATAACAATCCGGAGACGGTGAGCACGGATTTTGATATTGCGGACAAGCTGTACTTCGAGCCCCTGACCCCGGAGGATGTGGAGAGCATCGTGGACATCGAGAAGCCGGACGGGGCAGTGGTGCAGTTCGGCGGGCAGACAGCCATCAAGCTGACAGAGGCCCTGATGAAGATGGGGGTTCCCATCCTCGGCACTGCGGCAGAGGATGTGGACGCGGCAGAGGACAGGGAACGTTTTGACGAAATCCTGGAGCAGTGTAACATCCCAAGACCCGCGGGCCACACCGTATTCACGGCAGAAGAGGCCAAAAAGGCTGCCCATGAGCTGGGCTACCCCGTACTGGTAAGGCCCTCCTACGTGCTGGGCGGACAGGGCATGCAGATTGCCATCAGCGACGAGGACATTGACGAGTTCATCGGCATCATCAACATGATTGCCCAGGAACACCCAATCCTTGTGGACAAATATATCATGGGCAAGGAAATCGAGGTGGACGCCATCTGCGACGGCACGGATATCCTGATTCCTGGCATCATGCAGCATATTGAGCGTACCGGAATCCATTCCGGCGACAGTATATCCGTGTATCCGGCCATGGATATCACCCAGCACAACATTGACACCATCGTGGACTACACCGAGAAGCTGGCAAGGGCCCTTCATGTAAAGGGAATGATTAACATCCAGTTCATTGTGGACGGGGACGATGTGTATATCATCGAGGTGAATCCCCGTTCCTCGCGTACCGTGCCCTACATCAGCAAGGTGACAGGCATACCCATCGTGCCGCTGGCAACCCAGATCATCTGCGGACACACCATAAGGGAGCTGGGCTACAGGCCCGGACTGCAGCCGGCAGCGGATTACATTGCCATCAAGATGCCCGTGTTCTCCTTTGAGAAGATCAGGGGCGCGGACATCAGCCTTGGGCCGGAGATGAAGTCCACAGGCGAGTGCCTGGGCATTGCAAAGACCTTCAACGAAGCGCTGTACAAGGCCTTTGAGGGAGCCGGGATCCGTCTGCCAAAGTATAAGAAAATGATCATGAGCGTACGCCACAGCGACCAGGAGGAGGCAGTGGACATTGCCCGCAGGTTCGCGGCAGTGGGCTATCAGATATTTGCCACACGGGGAACCGCAAGGACCCTGAACAAAAACGGCGTAAAGGCATACGAAATCCGCAAGCTGGAGCAGGAATCACCCAATGTCCTGGACCTGGTGCTGGGCCATCAGATTGACCTGATCATCGACATCCCGGCCCAGGGGGCAGAGCGCAGCCGCGACGGCTTCATCATCCGCCGCAATGCAATCGAGACAGGTGTGAACGTGCTGACTTCCCTGGATACGGCGGCAGCCCTTGTGACCAGCCTGGAGAACCGGGCCAAGGAGCTGACGCTGATTGATATCGCCACGGTGAAGAACGCGTAGACAGCAGGGGCCGGAGGGAAAAACAGGGCCGTGTCCGTGAATCTAAGCACAGGAATAACCTGCACTTTTGATTCACGGACACGGCCCTGGCCCGCTTCGTGGACAGTCCGCTCCGCTATAATCCCAGATGCTCCAGCAGTATCTTGATTCCCATGAGGATGAGGATGATGCCTCCGGTCAGTTCCGCTTTTGACTTATACCTGCAGCCGAAGACATTTCCAACCTTTACGCCAACCATGGACAGGGTAAATGTGACCGCGCCGATAAAGGACACGGCGGGGACAATGTCCACGTCCAGGAATGCAAAGGTGACGCCCACGGCCAGGGCGTCGATGCTGGTCGCCACGGAGAGCAGGACCATTTCCCGGACACCCAGGGAGGCGTCGGCACATTCTGCATCTTTTTCAAGGGATTCCTTTATCATGCCGGCACCTATGAGGGCCAGAAGGATAAACGCAATCCAATGGTCATATGCCTTGATGGCCATGCTGAACCTGGATCCAAGGAAGTACCCGAACAATGGCATGGCGGCCTGGAACCCCACGAAATACAGGCCCACGATAAATGCGCCTTTCCAGTTCATCCTCGGCATGGCCAGTCCCTTACAGACAGAGACTGCGAATGCATCCATGGACAGCCCCACGGCAATGATAAACAGCTCAGTTAACGACATAGTGAATCCTCCCGTACTTGTTTAATATATGGAACGGTGTATAAAAAAAGACCCACCTACGGCCATGTACGGTATCCTCCGGGAGCCCTGTCTTCACAGACTGCCGGAATCATGGTTTCCATGCCGTAGATAAGTCTCATTATTTGAAATAAAGCCAGATAGAAACTATCAGTATGTTGACTTTATTACATGCGCCGCATGCCAACTACTCCCTTATCACTTGCTACATTTTAAGTGACCAGGAAGAAAATGTCAAGAAAAATTCTCAATTCATTGTAAAAAAACAGCCCTTGTGCTAAACTGAAAAACGTACGCATGCCTGGCGTTCCATGGATTCTTCACGCAGACACGCCCCGGTTCCTTAACCGGCAGAAGGCCACGGCGGCAGGGCGCCCTGGTTAAGATAAAAAACAGAATATACGGAGATAGTATGTGAGATGAAAAAGTCATATGAGATTGATATGTGCAATGGCCCGCTTCTGAGCAAGATCCTTTTATTTTCCGTTCCTTTGATGATGTCAGGCATCCTGCAGCTTCTGTTCAATGCAGCGGATATCATCGTGGTGGGCCGGTTTGCCGGCAGCAGCGCCCTTGCGGCGGTGGGCTCCACCTCCTCCCTTATCAATCTGCTTATCAATGTGTTTGTGGGCCTTTCCGTGGGCGTCAATGTCCTGGTGGCCAAGTATTATGGCGGCCAGAGGGAAAAGGACATGAGCGAGACCGTCCACACGGCCGTGCTGACAAGCCTGCTAAGCGGGCTTTTCCTGGTAATCCTGGGAGGGGTTGCAGCCAGGCCCCTGCTCCACCTGATGGGGACGCCGGATGACGTGCTGGACCAGGCCGTGCTTTATATGAGGATTTATTTCCTGGGCATGCCGGTGCTGATGGTCTATAACTTCGGCGCGGCCATCCTGAGGGCAATCGGGGATACCAGACGGCCCCTGTATTTCCTGTTCATGGCAGGCGTGGTCAATGTGGCGCTGAACCTGTTCTTTGTCATAGGTCTTGGAATGGGCGTGGACGGGGTTGGCTGGGCAACCGTCATATCCGAGCATGTGTCAGCCCTTCTGGTGCTGAAAAGCCTGATGGAAGCCCCGGGCGCCCTGAAGCTGAACCTCAGGGAACTGCGGATTTATCCAAAGAAGCTGAAACGGATTGTGAAGATTGGGCTTCCGGCCGGCATGCAGGGCGCCATCTTCTCCATTTCCAATGTGCTGATCCAGTCCTCGGTCAACTCCTTTGGCTCCATTGCCATGGCTGGCAATACCGCTTCCGCCAATATCGAAGGGTTTGTGTATACAGCCATGAACGCGGTGTACCAGACCAATCTCAGCTTTACCAGCCAGAATCTCGGCGGCAGGAAATACAGCCGTATTAACAGGATCATGTATATCTGCCTGGCTGTGGTGACCATTGTGGGCATCACGCTGGGGATAACAGCCGTGCTGGCAGGCGATTTGCTGCTGGGAATCTATTCCTCGGATGCCCAGGTGCTCCACTACGGCATGCTGAGGCTGGAAATCATCTGCGGCACTTATTTCCTCTGCGGCATCATGGACTGTATGGTGGGCAGCCTGCGCGGCCTTGGATATTCCATCATTCCCATGTTCGTGTCCCTGACAGGGGCCTGCGGATTCCGTGTGCTCTGGGTATTTACCGTGTTTGCGGTATACCGTTCCCTGGACGTGCTCTATCTGTCCTATCCGGTGTCCTGGGCCATCACGGCCGTTGCCCATATGATTACCTTCCGCAAGATACGCAGGAAGATACCGCGGCAGGATTCGATGCCTTTGGCGTAGGAGATGGCGCCAGGTTTCCTGATGGCGTTATCTGCGATTGGGGGCCGTTTACCCATGATGGAGGCCGTTTACCCATGATGGAGGCCGTTTACCCACAATAGAATACCGTTTTCCCATGATAGAATACGATACATAAGAAAGGTAGCAGAACCATATGCTTTTTAGTTCACTTACATTTGTATGGTTTTTCCTTCCTGCATTGGCCCTTGTCTATTACCTGGCGCCGGGCAGGAAGCTTAAAAATGCAGTCCTGCTCATTGCCAGCCTTCTGTTTTACAGCTGGGGCGAGCCAAGGTATGTAGCGCTGGTCATCTTATCCATCCTGTTCAACTACCTCTTCGGCCTTGCAATCGGAAGGCTTGGGGACAGGACGGGCCTTAAGCGGGCAGCGCTGGCCCTGTGCATCGGGGCCAACCTGTGCCTTCTGGGATATTTCAAATACTTTAACTTCTTCCTGGAGCTTGCCTATACCGTAATGGGAAAGGAGGGCTTCATACCCAGGAACATTGCGCTGCCAATCGGCATTTCCTTTTATACCTTCCAGGCTGTTTCCTATATTGCTGATATATACCGGGGCGTAAAGCCAATCCAGAAAAATATATTCCGGCTGGCCCTGTACATTTCCCTGTTCCCGCAGATCCTTTCAGGCCCCATTGTGAAATACAACGAACTGGAGCCGCAGATAGGGGAGCGCAGGGAAAGCATTTCCATGCACGCATATGGCATCCGCAGGTTTGTTTACGGCCTTGCCAAGAAAATGGTGTTTGCAAATATGTTCGGTCAGGTGGTGGACCGGATATGGGGCCTTCCCCTGGAACAGCTGGGAACGGCCGTTGTCTGGTTTACGATCCTGCTCTACAGCCTCCAGATTTATTATGACTTTTCCGGTTATTCGGATATGGCAATCGGGCTGGGGCGGATGTTTGGGTTTACCTACCAGGAGAATTTCAACTATCCGTATCTGTCCGCCTCCATCAGCGAGTTCTGGCGCAGGTGGCATATATCGCTGTCCACCTGGTTTAAGCAGTATCTCTACATTCCCCTGGGCGGCAACCGCAAGGGGCTTACAAGGACCTGCATCAACCTGTCCGTGGTGTTCTTGGCAACCGGGCTGTGGCATGGGGCCAGCATGAACTTCATCTGCTGGGGGATTTATTATGGAATCTTCATTGTGGCGGAGCGGCTGTGGCTTGGCAAGGTTCTGGAAAAGAATCCCTGCAAGGCGCTGAATCATGTGTATACCCTGCTTGTGGTCATGTTCGGCTGGCTGCTGTTCCGGGTTGGGAGCCTGCATCAGGCCAAGGTGCTGGTGACGGCCATGCTGTCGCCCAGGGCTGGGCTGTGGAACCTGAGGATTTTCATGGATAACAGGATTATTTTCCTGCTGGTCCTGGCGGTCTGCTTTTGCGGGCCTGTGCAGAAACTGTTTCCGGGGCTTACAAAGCGTCTGTATGACGAGGAACGGACGGGGGCTTTGGATGTGGCTGTCATGGCGGCCCTGCTCCTGCTCTGCACCGTCCTGATGGTCAGCAGCACCTACCAGGCGTTCATCTACTTCAGGTTCTGATACATGATTCCGATACATATAAGGGAGTACATTTATGATAAAGAAAATAATGATTGGGGGCTTCTGGGCTATCCTGCTTCTCCCGAACCTTCTGTTCCCGCTGGTAAAAGGAAATGGGGACAGCGGCAGTGCGGAGAACCGGAGCCTGGCTGAATTCCCGGTCTTTGAGGCAAAAGACTTTGAGGCATATCCTTCGGAAGTGGACAGCTATATCAATGACCATGCCGCGTTCAGGAACCGTTTCCTGAGCATTAACTCCGTGCTTAACCTGAAGCTGTTCGGTTATGCGGATTCCCAGGACGTCATACGGGGGAAAGAGGGCTGGTACTTTTTTGCAGGCGGGATGAGCCTGTTTGACGCCCTTGGCACAGAGCCTTTTTATCAGGATGACGTGGCCATGATCGGCAATGAGATCATCCGGGCCGCCAGCTATTATGAGGGCAGGGGGATTCCCTTCCTGATGATGATCCCGCCCAACAAGGAAGGCGTTTACAGGGAATATATGCCGGACTGCTATGAGCGGGTCTGGGACGGGAACCGTCCGTCCCAGCTGGAGGAATATCTTGGGGAACATTCCGGTATCACGGTGCTGGACCCCAGGGAGTATTTTAACGCCAACCGGGATTATACATGGTACTATAAGACGGATACCCACTGGAACTTTGCAGGGGGATATGTGGGTTCCCAGATGATCATAGAGGCATTGGGGGGAAATGCAGTGCCCATAGAGGATGTAACCGTGACCTATGAGGCGGCTGCGCCAGGTGATCTGGTGAACCTGTTCCATCTGCCGGAACAATACTGCAGTGATGAGAATGCAGTCATCACAGGCTTTGGCGACAATCTGGCCGTCCATGTGGAGGATGTGCTGGGGGATAAGAACATCCTCCACATGTCTACGCCGGGGGCGCCGGACGGCAGGCGCATTGCCGTGATCCGCGATTCCTTTGGCACGGCCCTGATGGACAAGCTGCCCAGGTATTTTGCCAATGTGGATTTTTACCATTGGCAGGCATTTGATTACACCATGCTGGAGGAAAATCCGCCGGATGCAGTGATTTATGAAATTGTGGAGAGGGATCTGACCAGGATTCCCCAGGATGTGGCAAAAATGGTGCCCGTGAATGCTGATTAACAGGGGCAAACTGTAAATTTTATGCAGAAAAGGTTAAGAAACACTTTTGCAAACCCATGAAATATCGTATAATCAGATGGAATGGTTTGGCATATTTTAAGTAAAGGAGAAGGACAGACATGAAGATTTTAAATTTTGGGTCATTGAATATTGATTACACCTACAGTGTGGATCATTTTGTAAGAGGCGGGGAGACCTTATCGTCAGAAACCATGAATGTGTTTTCCGGCGGAAAGGGACTGAACCAGTCCATTGCCCTGAGTAAGAGCGGGGCAGCGGTATGGCACGCAGGGGCAATCGGGACAGGGGACGGGGATTTCCTGGTAGGACAGCTTAAAAGCGCAGGGGTTAACACGGAGCTGATTGCGGTACTGGAAGGAAAGACAGGACATGCCATCATCCAGAAGGCAAAGGACGGGGGCAACTGTATCCTTTTATACGGCGGCGCCAATCAGATGATAACAAAGACAATGGTGGATGAGGTCATCAGCCATTTTGAGGCAGGGGACTATCTGGTGCTTCAGAATGAAATAAGCGAAATCGGCTATATCATGGAGAAGGCCCATGAAAGGCAGATGAAGATTGTGCTGAACCCATCGCCCATGGATGACAAGATTGCAGGATACCCGCTTGAGTATGTGGACTATTTCCTGTTAAATGAGATTGAGGCAGGGGATATCTGCGGCGAGCAGGGAGAGGGCGAGGAACTCCTTAAGAAGCTGTCCGCCAAGTTCCCATCCGCCAAGATCGTACTGACACTGGGCGGCGACGGATCCCTTTACCGGGATGGGGACCGGCTTTTGAAACAGGGGATTTACAAGGTCAAGGTGGCAGATACAACTGCGGCAGGGGATACCTTTACCGGGTTCTTCATCGGAGGACTGGTTCAGGGCATGGATGCGGCGGACGCGCTGGAATGGGCGGCCAAGGCAGCGGCCATTGCAGTGTCACGGCCAGGGGCAGCGCCTTCGATTCCTTCTAAGGAGGAAGTGGACCGGTTTTAGGAACTGGGATTGAAGAGAGTGATTAGAGGTCGGGATTAGAGGTCAGGATGAAGGGTTAGGTATTCGAGGTTAGGTATTCGAGGTTAGGTGTTAGAGGTTAGAGGCAGAGGTAGGTGGCCGGAGGCTGCGTAAACCTCTGCTTTGTTTATGTCACAAAAAAACACTTGCTCTGCAGGGGGAGGGAATATTTTCAGATAAAAGAAACTCCTGTGCTGCAATCCGTTGGGTACATGACGATATAGACGGGTATCATGGAGGACTTGAAAGAAACCCACAAAGGACAGCACCAGCGGCCGGAGAACTCCGCCACCAAGGAATTGAAATGCGATATGGAGGAAGTGGCGGACTTCAGGGGGAGCCGGGCGGAAAAGCTGATAATGCTTTTCCGCAGGCAGGCAAAGCTAAAATAAAGCCGTTTGATGGAGAAAGATTGACGGAGAAAGAAAAACAGTGGCTAACCCGTATCGCAAAAGTCCGAACTGGCGAGAAATCCGGTAAACCAGAGGGGCAGGAAGCGGTAACAAGATGGACAGATTTTCTGGGGAATGGTAGAATACGGGTATGGAAAACAGCTTCAGGCCAAGTTGGCCCGAAGTGAGATATGCGCCTTTGGATAATAAGGCGTGCATGACAAAATTTGGGGGGAGATGTATATGGAAAAATTTGTGGAAGTGAACGGCTATAAAAATTTTGTATATTGTTATGGTCAAGGCTCTATTACCCTGGTGCTTTTGTCTGGGTCGGGAGTACCTTTCCCGAGCTTGGAATACAAAACTCTGGCAAAATCATTATCCGAAACCTATCAAGTAATTGGAATTGAAAAGTTGGGTTATGGACGCAGTGACCTGGCTGAAAACAATCGGGATATTGACAGCGTTATTCATGAATATAGAAGCGTATTACAAAAATTAGGAATAAATTCACCTGTTGTGTTGGCAGCACATAGTATGGGATTTTTAGAGGCTCTCCGCTGGGGACAGCAGTACCCTTTTGAAATCGCTGGTATCCTTGGCATTGACCCTGCAACGCCAGATTGTTACAGGGAGTTTGATGTAGAAGAGGCTACAAAAAAACTGAAAGGGATGTCAGTGGATGCACTCTGCCGAAAAGCAACCGCTAGTGCCTTAGTGGAACAATTAATGGAAGAACAGGATATTTCCAATATGGAAAAGAATGAAATTGAAATTTTGGCATTTCGTAATCTGGCTAACCAAAATTGGATTAGTGAAGCTGAAAACTTGAGAAATGCGATTGGTCTAGTGGAAAGGGATGATCCATATCTGCAGGTTCCAATGTTATTCTTTTTATCGAACGGAGAAGGTACGACACTCAAAAAAGAGAATTGGATTGAATGTTCTTTACAATATTTAAATCATATAAGAGTTTCACAATACGAAGTATTTGACCTTCCACATAATTTGTATAAGTTTGCATATCAGGAAATCGCCCAATCATCGAGGACTTTTATATCGGAATATATTGAAAAAAATATAAATTAGGAAACTATGCCTTATTGGATAAAGGTGCAGGCAGCAAAATAGGGAGAGGATATCAAGGATAGTATAAGCGGTACGCGGTCCTTGACACCCTCTCCCTGGTTTGCTTATCAGTAATCAAGGCAGGAAAACCCCCGTGTGGCTTTCCTATCGCTTCAAGTGTGCTTGCCCTCCCCGGCAGCAACGACACTCGAAGCGATGATGCCGACAGTGCGTATAACACACTACACCTTGCAGGCAAGGCCGTGTGCAAAAAGGGGTGTTGCCCCCTTTGGGGCTAAGCTGGTGGTCTTGACTTTTCCGGAGACGGGCGGGGAGACAGGTGAAGGAGGCGGGGCGGCGCGTTTCCTTGGTCTGGGAATGAATGTCTGCCTATTTATCCTTCTGGCGCTGCGCCTGTTCCTGCCGTAACCTTTCTTTGGCCCCGGAAACGGTTTCGCCGTCTTTCGTAAGATAGGCGTCTATAAACCTGTCTTCAATTTTTGTGTATCCGTCTATTACACTGCGTTCGATTTTATGAAAACTCCCTGTGGCAGCTTTGGCTATTTTTTCATTTGCCTTTACAAGGTTTGATTTTGCCATCATTCATATTCCTTTCTTTAACAAAAATACCCCACACGCTGACTGCGTATGAATTTCCTGCCAGTTCCGGTTTGGGATATGGCGGAGGCGGCAGATGGAACGGTCTCATTCTTTTATGCCTTTTGTCAATGGAATCAGGCAGATCAGGATGAGGATTCCCACAAGACCGGTTGCGGTTCCGGCAATCATCCTGCCCCATACCATGGTCAGGCACATCCCCACGCCCAAAGCCAGCGTACCGGCAATCACGGCAATCATTGTAAAAATTATTTTTCCGGAAAGCCGGATGGGCTTCTTATGCTCCATTTTCCTCCATACAAGCAGTGTAATCAGGGCCATTAGCAGACCAGCGCAGCCGCACACAAGTCCGGGCCGGAAGGCCGCCCATTCCGGGATAAGAGCCATACACATACCAAGGGCAAAAAGCACACCGCTCACAGTTCCTGACATCATTGCAACAAAACTACTTTTTTTCATGTAAAAGACCTCCTGAATGTTATATTTATTAAACCAACAGTTGTTGCTTTAATCTGAATATAGTATAATGTTCCTGATAACCTAAAACAATCATCAATTTTCCAACAAGTGTTGGGATAAAGGAGATTTTTATGAATACACCCAATAATAAACGAAAGAAAGAGTCCATTGAACGGATTGAACGGGTTTTTCTTGACATGCTCCAAACCAGGGAATTAGCTGAAATCAGCATATCGGATATCTGTAAACAGGCCAAATTAAACCGCACGACTTTTTATGCAAATTATACGGATATATATGGATTGGCCGATTCAATACGGGACAAACTGGAAGCTGATTTATCCAACTTATACCGGGATGAAATCACACAGGGATTTAACAGCAACGATTATCTTAAACTGTTCCGTCACATAAAGGACAACCAGATATTCTATAAGACCTACTTCAAACTGGGGTATGACGATAACTACAAGATCATCACTTATGATATGAACCTTGCAGGACAGCATTTCCAAAACCGTTTTATTGTTTATCATATGGAATTTTTTAAAAGTGGGATAACAAGGATCATCAAATTATGGCTGCAGGGCGGCTGCAAAGAAAGTCCTGAAGATATGTTCGGAATCATAAAAAGTGAGTATCAGGGTCGTGATAAGTTATTTTCCATAAAGGAATGAATATGGCTGGACATGCCGGAACTGGCGTAAATTTGCTTAAATTTCACATAATTATCGGAAAATATAAACAATTAATAAGATTCATGCATCATCAATTGTATAAAAATAGGAACAATTGTAATTAATTGGCTATAAATATAAATAAACTAAAAAGATTATAAAAAAACGAAAAAAGCATTGACAAATGACAGGCCATTTACTATAATAAAGACAACAAAAGAACAGAGAACAAAAAGAATTCAAGGAACTGTAGACAATCAGTTCACAAGTAACTTAAATCCAAGCAAAGGAGGTACGGACCACCAAAGACTGAATTTTAGTTTCATATATAATCAAAGAAATTTATTATATATGAGACCAGGAGAAACCAATCTACTAAAAGCAAAACGCTCAAACAGTAAAGTAATTTAAGTAATTGATTTAAAGAAACAAAAGAATCCAATCGGTTGGTAAACGATTCAAAGAGTAACAAAGTTTCAATAGATTAAAGAAGTTCCAAGTGAATGGGTAAGTTCACAAAAGAAAAGTATTTAATATTATAGAAGCAAGTCAACAAATTGAAGAGTTAAAAAGCAATTGCAGTATTTAAAGAGATAATTTAAAGAAACAAGCTGTTAAGTAGAAACATTTATTATTAAGTGGTTGATAGCATTTTCAATTAGCTATCTCAAGAGTATCAATAAAAATCGTGTATCGGTTTAGTGATATGACGAGAAAGTATCATTAGAACGAAATAGATTGATACCGGATAGTATAGTAAGCAAGAAGTAAGGAAAATGAATCAGACATACTGGTAAGATGAAGTAACAGGAGCGTAGTAGCAATAGTAGAGAGGTGTAACAACTTAATATAGAAGTAAAAAGAAACAATTGTTTCAGAAAAGTGAGGCTTGGTCCAATGGACGAAATAGTCAGAAGACGGATATCGTAATCGAGAACGTGGTTAGTCAAAGATTCGATATCCGTCTTCTATGTTGTGTAGGAAGCCTTGATGATAAGGATAAGAGGGAATGTTGGGCGTTTCGGATGAAGGGGCGCTTTTTTTGTGGGTTTTACAGGCCTTCCAGGTCAAAGGGGGGCGTGTATTCCTCTTTTGCACTGCTCTTTTGCTGCATGAAACCATGGGTAAGACCAAGCTCCAGTGCGGCGTCCACCACGCGGTTGTATTCGTAGGTGGTTATGCGGCGGTTCAGGCCGGGATAGCTGCTGCTGCGGTGATAGGGCGTGTACTGGCTCAAGAGGCTGATCAGGTACTGGTCCTGGGGCAGGTTCTCTTTTATCCAGTGCAGAAGTGCAATGGAATCATCCTTATGGCCGGGAAGGACCATGTGGCGGATGATGACGCCTTTTTGCATGAGGGACGGGTCTGATTCCTGCCACACAGGGGCGCCTGTCTGGCGTATCATCTGAAGGATGGCCAGGGAGGCCCGTTCAAAGTAATCACCGGCGCGGGAATATCTGAGGGCCAGACGGTTATCATAATATTTGAAATCAGGAAGCCAGATATCCACATAACCTTCCAGGGCCTTGATGGTTTCAATGGTCTCATAGCCGCCGCTGTTGTAGACAATGGGAATGGCAAGCTCAGGGCGGACAAGGTCCAGGGCCGCCGTGATATGGGGCAGGTACTGGGTCGGTGTCACCAGATTGATGTTATGGGCGCCCTTGGCCTGCAGATCCAGGAAGATGCGGGCCAGCTGTCTGGTGGACAGCTCTTTCCCAAAGTTTTGGCTGCTCAGCTCCCAGTTCTGGCAGAAACAGCAGCGCAGGGTACAGCCTGAGAAGAACACGGTCCCGCTGCCGCCGGGGCCATTTTCCGGCCCGCTGATGCAAGGCTCCTCCCAGTGATGGAGGGCGGCGCGGGCAGCCTTCAGCTCATGGGTGCAGCCGCAGAAGCCCGCGGCCCTGGTATCTTCAGCCATGGTAGGGTCAGCCTTGGTATCTTCAGCCATGGAATGGCCGGCCCTGGTACGGTCGGCCTTACATGCCCTGGGACAAAGGCTGCAGGATGTGTAGCTGTCAAAGGAAATAGGGGTTCTGTGCTGCATGATTTGATATTCTCCTGGTTTTATATTCTCCTAAATGGTATAGTCCTGCTGTGCAGGCAGACGGTGCTGCTCCCTGTATTCTTTTGGGGAAACCCCGTATTCCTTTTTAAAGGCCCGGAAAAAGCTGGTATAGTCCTTGAAGCCATACTGGTGGTACACATGGCTGATTGGCTGGTCGGACAGGATTGCATTTTTACTGGCATGCAGGCGCTTTTTAAGGATGTACTGGTGAAGGGGGATGCCCATGTTATCCTTAAATATGTGGGAGATATGGTATTTGCTCACATAGAAAAAGGCGGAGAGGCTGTCCAGGCTTAAATCTCCTTCCAGGTGCTGGTTTATATAGTCACAGATATTGAGGTACAGGACATTTTCGTAGACCGCGGACTTCTGATGCAGGCTGTCATAGAGCAGGCGGTTGATATAGACCAGGAATGATACGGCCATGAGTTCGGATGCCAGACGGTGGAAGGCCCGCCCGCTGCCGGATTCCTCAATCAGGTCGGTCAGTTTTCCCTGAATCTCCTGGGTAGTGATGGTATCTGTGTGGAAGCGGTAGACCTGATGGCTTTCGGCATAATCAAAGCCGTAAGCCAGTTCCTCATCTGCCTGGCGCAGTTTGCGGTAATAATCATTTCCCAGCCAGAAGACAAAGCGCCGGTAGGGCTTGTCATGGGAGAGGAATTCGGGAAAATGCGGGACGCCCGGAGGAATCAGGAGACAGTCGCCGTATTCCAGCTGATAGCTTTTATCCCCCATGTGATATTCCACGTCACCTTCCAGAAAGAAGTAGAACTCATAGTAATCATGGACATGGGCGGCCACGGATTTAAGCGTGGCATCATTGTAATAGAACAGCTCAAAATCAACGGGCTGCATGTATTGCCTGGTGTTGAAATCCGAGGATATCTGTTTTTTCACGGGGAGTCTCCTTTCCGGCCGGTTTTCGTGCGGACCTGATTTATTTTACCCAATCTTAGCATGAAACAACAACATTTGCAATATGCACAACAAGTATCACTATGGACGAAAATCCTGAATCTGTTATAATAAAACTAAGTTAAGGGACAGATACCAACAACAATTCTTAAGGAGGAGTTTACACATGAAATTATCATTCAGATGGTACGGAGAAGATGACAAGGTAACCCTGGAGAACATCCGCCAGATTCCGGGCATGCAGTCAATTGTAACTGCTGTGTATGATGTGCCCGTAGGCGAGGTATGGAGCCGCGAGAGCATTGCTAAGTTAAAAAGGCAGGTTGAGGAAGCAGGCCTTGGCTTTGATGTGATTGAGAGCATCCCGGTCCATGAGGATATCAAGCTGGGTAAGCCGTCCAGGGACAAATATATTGAGAACTACTGTGAGAACATCCGCCGTGTGGCTGAAGCAGGCATCAAGTGCGTATGCTATAATTTCATGCCGGTATTTGACTGGACAAGGACCCAGTTAGACCATGAGCTGGGCGATGGTTCCACTTCCCTGGTATATTATCAGGAACAGGTAGATGCAGTGAATCCGTTAAACAGCGACAGCGACCTGACCCTTCCGGGCTGGGATTCCAGCTACACAAGGGATGGACTTAAGGCTGTTGTGGAGGAATACCACAACCTGACCGAGGATATGCTGTGGGATAATGTAAAGTATTTCCTGGAGCGCGTGATTCCGGTTGCAGCTGAGTGCGATGTGAATATGGCGATTCATGAGGACGATCCATGTTGGAGCATTTTCGGCCTGCCAAGGATCATTACCTGCGAGGAGAACCTGGACCGTTTCTTAAAGCTGGTGGACGACAAGCACAACGGCATCACGCTGTGCACCGGTTCCCTGGGCTGCTCTGCCAAGAACGACGTGGTAAGGATGGCCGGAAAGTATGCCGCCATGGGCAGGATCCACTTTGCCCACATCAGGAACGTGGCTGTGCTGGACAATGGATTTGAGGAGAGGGCACATCTGTCCTCCTGCGGTTCCCTGGATATGTTCGGCATCGTGAAGGCCCTGGTGGACAATGGATTTGACGGTTATGTAAGACCTGACCACGGACGTATGATCTGGGGCGAGACAGGACGCGCAGGATATGGCCTGTACGACAGGGCACTGGGCGCAACTTATCTGAACGGACTGTTTGAGGCAGTGGAGAAGATGAGCCGGTAGTCTGCGGACGGTTGTGGGCGGTTCTGCGGATTGGATTTTGTAAAATGATTTCATGAAAGATATGTTTCATAAAGCAATGGGAAAGGATCAGTGGGAAGATGGGCTGGTCCTTTTTCCTTATCATGCAGGTTTTTTGATGTGGCAAACGCATGGTGAGGAATGGTAATGCATGCTTAGGAATGGAAACGTATGGTGAGGAATGGAAACGCATGGTGAGGAATGGAAACGCATGGTGAGGAATGGAAATATATGGTGAGGAATGGTAACGCATGGTGAGGAATGGAAATGTATGCTGAGGAATGATAAAGCATGCTAAGCAATGGATGTAAGGAGGTATATGGATATGGAGTTTGGATTGAATCTGTCAGGACGCATGGCTGTGGTGACGGGAGCAGGAGGCATCCTGTGCGGCATGTTTGCCCGGACCCTTGCGCAGGCAGGGGCATCGGTGGCGCTGCTGGACATCAACCTGGAGGCGGCGGAGCGGACGGCCAGGGAGATACAGGCCCTGGGAGGCAATGCGGCTGCCTATGAGGTGGACGTGATGGACAAGGACAGGCTGGAAAGTGTCCATGCCAGGGTGTTGGCCGAGCTTGGACCGTGCGATATCCTCATTAATGGCGCCGGGGGCAACCAGGCATGTGCCAATACATCCAAGGAGTATTTTGAGATGGGGGATATTGAGGCGGATGTGGCTACCTTTTTTGATCTGGAATACAGGGGCGTGCAGAAGGTGCTGGATTTGAACTTTTTAGGCGCGTTCCTTACCTGCCAGGTATTTGCAAAGGATATGGTGGGCAGGGAAGGATGTAATATATTAAATATTTCCTCGGCCAGCGCGCTGCGGCCCCTGACCAGGATTCCGGTATACAGCGGCGCCGTGGCTGCGCTCAGCAACTTCACGCAGTGGCTGGCAGTGCATTTTGCCAGGGCGGGAATCCGTGTCAATGCCATTGCCCCAGGTTTCTTTGTGACAAAGCAGAATGAGGGGCTGCTGTATGAGGAGGACGGCACTCCGGCAGCCAGGACGGCCAAGGTGCTGGCCGCCACTCCCATGGGCCGTTTTGGTAAGCCCGGGGAGCTGAACGGGGCGCTGATGTTCCTTTTAAATAATGAGGCGGCCGGTTTCATAACCGGGGTAATCCTCCCGGTTGACGGGGGATTCGCAGCTAACGCAGGGGTGTGACCGGAGGCTTAACAGGCCCCGGCCCTGCTGATATACCGGGGAAGGCCGTTTTCCATGATCCGCTCCGGTTCTCCGGCAATCAAGGGAAGGGCGTATTCATGGAACGCAGGGCTGATGTCGGTGCCGCACGGGGTTATCCATTCCACCGGGAAGCCCTTTTCCTTGTTGCACACATTGCCCACATCCGTAAGGCCGAATTCCAGGCGGTAGCCAGGGCCGTCTGCGCGGGAGCAGGATACCATGCACCCGGTTGCACCGTTAAGGGACTGTTTCACGGCGGTGCGGCCTGAGAGGACGGCCTCCTCCACATCGGCGGCAGAGGCTAAGAGGCTGCTGCACCTCTGGTTCACGTTCAGTTCCACGGAACGGACCTTGACCTGGAAACGGTTGCGAACGTAGCTTTCCAGGATTTTTGCACTGCCTGTGAGCATTTTATGGCCAAATGTATCAAGCTGTGCTTCATTGGAATATTCACATATGAATTTGCCGCTTTTATCACGTATGCCTTCGGACACGCAGATTACTACATTGGGCTGCCTGTCCAGGGCTTTTTTTACGTCATCAAAAAAGCGTTCCATGGAGAACGGGACTTCGGGCATGTAGATGAGAAGCGGGTTGTCCCCCACATGCCTTCTTGCCAGGACGCTGGCAGCGGTGACCCATCCGGCGTGGCGGCCCATCAGTTCCACGATGGTGACGGCGGGCTGCTGGTACACGGAGGCGTCCAGGCAGATTTCCCGGACCGTGGAGGCCACGTACTTGGCAGCGCTTCCGTAGCCGGGGGTGTGGTCCGTGACCGGAAGGTCGTTGTCAATGGTTTTGGGGACCCCGATAAAGGATATGGTTTCATGGCGCAGGCGCGCGCACCGGGACAGCTTGTCCACCGTGTCCATGGAGTCATTGCCCCCGATGTAGAAGCAGGCGCCGATGTCCAGTGATGCGAACTTTTCAAACAGAAGCCCGTAGACAGGCGCGTCCATGTTGTTCGGGAGCTTGTAACGGCAGGAGCCTAAGTAAGCGGCGGGGGTCTGCTTTAACAGGAGCAGGTCTTCACTGTTAAGGCTTTCTGACAGGTTCATGCAGTGGCCGGAGAGGAAACCCTCAATGCCGTTTACCATGCCGTAAACCGCGCCTATCTGTTCAGGGTGGCTGCTGCCTTCTGTGATTACTCCGTATAAACTGGCGTTGATGACAGCGGTGGGACCGCCGGACTGGCCGACCAGGATATTCTTTCTCATGATGGTTCTCCTTAATTGTTATCCTTGTTGTTCTTAATGTTGTTCCTTATCTGTTCTTTCTGTTGTTCTTCTTGTTCAGGTCTTTTGAGCAAGTTTCTTTATGAGTATATAACAAACAAAAGGACAATGCAATCAGCTCTTGTTAACATGTATAGAATTCCATTCCAAATTTGTGTATATTGCCAATTGAAAACACATAAGGTCTGTGCTAATCTGTATACAGATATTAAAAGTTGTATACAAGTATGATGATTGGAATACAATCACGAAGTTAAAGGAGGATTTAAGTAATGGATATTCGTTATTCTGCAAATCAGAAAGATGTGAAGCGCTACACCACTGAGGAATTAAGGGATGAGTTCCTGATCCAGAACCTGTACGTGGCAGATGAGGTGGTTGCCGTGTATTCACATGTGGACCGTATGGTGACATTGGGATGCATGCCTGTGACAGAGACTGTTTCCATTGACAAGGGAATCGACTGCTGGAAGAATTTTGGCACCCACTACTTCCTGGAACGCCGTGAGATCGGTATCTTCAACATTGGCGGGGCAGGAAAGATCGTGGCTGACGGACAGGAATTCAACATGGGCTATAAGGACTGCCTGTATATCACAAAGGGCACCAGGGAAGTGTATTTTTCAAGCGTGGACGCTTCCAATCCAGCTAAGTTCTATATGGTAAGCGCGCCCGCCCATACATCCTTCACCACCACCTACATCCCCATCGAGAAGGCTGCCAAGAGACCATGCGGCGCTTCCGAGACAGCGAATAAGCGCGTGATTAACCAGTTCATCCATCCTGATGTGCTTCAGACCTGCCAGCTGTCCATGGGCATGACCGTATTGGAGGAAGGCAGTGTATGGAATACCATGCCGGCCCACACACATGAGCGCCGCATGGAGATATACATGTATTTTGAGGTTCCGGGTGACAACGTTGTGTTCCATATGATGGGAGAGCCAACAGAGACAAGGCATATCATCATGAAGAACGAGGAAGCTGTCATCAGCCCGTCCTGGAGTATCCACAGCGGTGCCGGTACATCCAACTATACATTTATCTGGGCCATGGGCGGAGAGAACATGGAGTTTGACGACATGGACACCATGATGCCGAACCAGATGAAATAATACAGCAGCCGGATAACACATGACGATGGCAGGGATGCCTGCCAATGAAGGAGGATAAGGATATGACAGATTATTTACAGAACTTTTCACTGAACGGCAAGGTTGCGCTGATTACAGGCGCGTCTTATGGAATCGGTTTTGCCATTGCAAAGGCCATGGCAGGCGCAGGGGCAACCATTGTATTCAATGACATTAAGCAGGAGCTGGTTGACAAGGGCATTGCGGCTTACAAGGAAGAGGGGATCAAAGCCCACGGATATGTATGCGACGTAACGGATGAGGATGCCGTGAACGGGATGGTTGCTACCATTGAGAAGGAAGTCGGCGTGATTGACATCCTGGTCAACAATGCAGGAATCATCAAGAGGATTCCCATGTGCGACATGTCTGCCGCTGAGTTCAGACAGGTAATTGACGTGGACCTGAATGCGCCGTTCATCGTGTCCAAGGCAGTCATCCCCAGCATGATTAAGAAGGGCCACGGCAAGATCATCAACATCTGCTCCATGATGAGCGAACTGGGACGCGAGACTGTTTCCGCATATGCGGCAGCCAAGGGCGGCCTTAAGATGCTGACCAAGAACATTGCGTCTGAGTACGGCGAATACAACATCCAGTGCAACGGCATCGGGCCTGGCTATATTGCCACACCACAGACAGCGCCTCTGCGCGAGGTCCAGCCGGATGGCTCCAGACATCCCTTTGACCAGTTCATCATTGCCAAGACACCAGCCGGACGCTGGGGCGAGGCAGAGGATCTGGGCGGGCCGGCCGTATTCCTGGCATCCGAGGCATCTAATTTTGTGAACGGCCTTGTACTGTACGTGGACGGCGGCATCCTTGCCTACATCGGCAAGCAGCCAAAATAAATCGAAGCAGCTGAAAGTCAGGCGGCCTTAACAGTATTCAGGCGGCTTCCTGGCGGTATGGGGGTTAAACCATGGGAGAGATGAATTTCAAGAACCGCGGCGAGCTGGTATTTGAGACCCTGAAGCGGGAGATTCTGGACCTGCGTCTGAAGCCGGGACAGATGATAAGTGAAAATGAAATATGCGACCGCTTCGGCGTGTCCAGGACTCCTGTGCGGGACGCCCTCAGGCTTTTGCAGGAACAGGGATTCGCAGAGACCGTCCCCTACAGGGGAACCTATGTGACGCTTCTGAGCCTGGATAACATCAAGCAGATGATTTACATGCGTGTTGCGGTTGAAACCATGGTGCTGCGGGATTTCATGCAGAACCGCACGCCCATGGTGATGGAAGATATCCGCCATGCAATTGCACAGCAGCGGGCGCTGATTGAGGAGGCCGGGTTTGAGCCGGAGCAGTTTTACCACATGGACGCCCAGATGCATTCCATATGGTTTGGCGCTGTAAGGCGCCAGAAGCTTTGGGAAATGCTTCAGGCACAGCAGCTTCACTATACAAGGTTCCGTATGCTGGATTTCATCACTGAGACTGATTTTACACGTATCATTGGGGAACATGAGGAACTGTTCCGGCTGATTTCAGAAGGAAATGAAAAGAAGCTGGAGGAATCGCTCAAGGAACACCTGTATTACAGCATGAAGCGTATGCGCCATTCCATAGAAGTGGATTATAAAGATTATTTTGAAGAAGAACCAGAAGAAGGGCGGTTTGTCATATGACAAGCCGTTCTATTCTTTTTTAAGATAAATCCGTTCATCCGGATTTTCTTCCAGATACGCTTCCAGGTCTTTTGGGGAGAGGTTGGAACGGACCTCCTCAAAGTAGGCTGCCCCGTCCATGGAGACGAAATCAATCAGGCGTTTTACCACCTCCTCGTCGTCCAGTAATTGTTTGATTTTTTCATCCGTAAAATAATCCATCGTCATTTACCTGCCTTTCTATTTCCAATATATGTAATTTATACATCCTAATACCTATAGTATATTCGTAATTGCGAAGATATTCAATATCTGAAATCTATTTTATGCTTAATCTATCAAACAGACCAATTACATAGGAGTAAAAGATGATAGATTATTCACCCTTTTGGAAGACTTTGGAAAAATCGGAGGAAAACTGGTATACCCTTACCAAACATCATCATGTGTCGGACAGCACGCTTCACAGACTGAAGCACAACAAGGATATTTCCATGAAGACAGTGAATGATTTGTGCAGGATACTGAATTGCGATATAGAGAATATCGCAACCTATGTGGCCTCGGATGAGGACCAGAAGCTGTAACTTGGCCGGACAAATCAGAGAACCAGACAGATGAGAACCAGACAGATGCCCTTCAGCTTGGCCCCGTGGCCGTGGCCGGCGGGCATTTTTTTGATTATCCCTTCCAAAACAGACCAAACTATTATAGAATGTTTTCAGGATGAAAGGAGGCGGGCTGTGGAGACGGAACAGAATAAGAAAAGCAATCCGGGATTCTTTGGCCGCATCTGGCTTTCCTGTTCCCTGGAACGGAAGGTGCGTTATATCGCTGGTTCGGCTGCAATTGTGGTCATCTTGTCCATTGGGGCCAATATCCTGGTTGCAGGCTTTGGCATGAAGGGATTTAACACGGTGCTTCAGAATAATTCCCAGGCCCTGTCCTTCTGGTCCGCCATGTCAGGGGAGAGCAGCGCGTTTGTGACCCTGGTCAGGGACCGGACGGAGGAAAACCAGAAGCGGTTTCATGAGGCGTGTCTTAAATCAGAAGCAGCACTTGAGGGACTGAGCTTTGATTACAGTAAGATCGGGGCGGTCCGGTATGCCAGGACCTGGTCCATTTTCAATATGTATGAAAACTATGCCAGGGAAAGGGATGGGTTCCTGGACATGCGTGAGGGCGACGAGGGGTACATGGACCGCCTGTATACCATCTACCGCGTCCAGGGATATCTGGAGAACCACGCGGGCCGCCTGGAACAGATGACGGTTGAGATGGGGAATGAGAGTTATAAAAGGCAGCAGCCCCTGCTGATCGTCGTGCCTGTGATCAGCGTGCTCTGGGGGGCGGCGGCCCTGCTCATGGTGCGGTGGCTGAAGCGTTCGGTGAACCGCAGCATCGTGCGGCCCGTGGTGGAACTGGCGGAGGATTCAAGGCGCATTGGTGAAAATGATTTTACTGGGCCGGATATCCAGGCAGAGGGACAGGATGAGATTGCCAGCCTGGTCAGGGCGTTCTGTACCATGAAGGAGTCCACAAAGGGCTATATCGAGGCGCTGACTGAAAAGCATGAGATGGAGAAGCAGCTGGACGCGGTGCGGCTTCAGATGCTGAAGAACCAGATCAATCCCCATTTCCTGTTCAATACCCTGAACATGATTGCCAGCACGGCCCAGATAGAGGACGCTGATACGACGGAGAAAATGATAACGGCCCTTGGACGGCTGTTCCGCTATAATTTGAAATCATCGGACTCGGTCATGCCCCTGGAGCGGGAGCTTAAGATAATCCAGGATTATATGTACCTGCAGAAGATGCGGTTTGGACAGCGGCTTACATTTACCTGCGACTGCCATCCGGATACGCTGGAACTATTGGTTCCCTCCTTTGCGCTCCAGCCGCTGGTGGAAAATTCCATCAAGTATGGCATCTCACCCAGAAGCCAGGGCGGGAAGATCCACATACGTTCCTGGATGGAGGGGAGACGGCTGTGGATATCCGTGGCGGATACCGGGCTTGGGATGGAAGAGGGACGGCTTCAGGAGATACGGGAAGCGCTTAGGACCGGGGATGAGAAGGCGGCCGGGGTGGGGCTTGGCAATATTTACCGGAGGCTTCACGGCATGTATAAGGATGGGGAAATGTTCCTGTACAGCTGCAAGGGCTGCGGTACGGTGGTGCAGATGGCATTCACAGGGAAAGACCTGAACGGAAAGGATGAAGTATGAACAGATATCGCATATTGCTGGCGGACGATGAACAGATTGAGCGGATGGCGCTGGCAAAACGGCTTGTGAAGCATTTTGGGGACAGCCTGGCAATCAGCGAGGCTGTCAATGGAGCGGATGCCCTGGAGGTGTTTAAGAGGGAGCGGAGCCAGATTGTGATCATGGATATTTCCATGCCGGAAATGGACGGGGCGGAGGCGGCGGAGCACATCCGGGGAATGGATGAGGACTGCGTCATCATTTTCCTGACAGCCTATGATGATTTTGCCTATGCCAAAAGGGCAATCGTAATCCGTGCCCTGGACTATCTTTTAAAGCCCTGTGACGAGGATGAGCTGGTGTCGGTGATGGAGGAGGCCATGCGTCTTACGGACCGCAGGGCGTTACAGAAGGCGCGGGAATCCGGCTTGGCTGCGGGGACGGTCCCGGATGGGCACATACCGGTGGGCCGGGGCGGGAACATGCCGGGAATCCAGGAGGGAGGTGCACTGGGAACCCAGGAGGGATTCGCGCCGGGAACCCAGGAGGGAGGTGCACTGGGAACCCAGGAGGGATTTGCACCGGGAATCCAGGAGGGAGATGCACCGGGAATCCCATTTGGGGATGCACCGGGGACTGCGGCCGGGATGGGGGATGGATCCGGGCGTTCGGACACAATCCCCCAGAGCGGTCATGGCCTGGAGGACGCGGGAGCCGCCCGCATGGCCCAGGCAGCAGAAACCATGCGGGAGTATATACGGAATAATTACATGAAGGAGATTTCCATGCAGGATGCTGCAAGGGTGATGAATTATTCGGATGCGTATTTCTGCAAATTGTTTAAACAGTGCTTTGACCAGAATTTTACCTCCTATCTGACTAATTTCCGGGTGAACGAGGCAAAGAAGCTTTTGAAGAACCGGAATATCAGCGTGAAGGATGTGGGAATGCAGGTGGGATATTATGATTCCAATTATTTTGCCAAGGTTTTCAAGCGGATTACGGGCATGATCCCTTCGGAGTACAGGGACAGCCGGACGCAGCATTAGGGCGTGTTTGGAAATGTCCCCCTGGCCTTGTTAATAAAATGACAAAATCTTCTTCCCCAATGACAAACTTTTACGGTACAAATTAAATGCCCCGGGCTATATAATTAAGAAAGTGTTAAGGAAGGCGCCAAAACCTTAATGAATTCTGGATTGTACAGCCGCGGGGTTTCTTTTTATGCGGTATGGTATGGAGGATTTCAGTCCAGAATAAGTACAGACCAGAATAAGTACAGATTGTATGGAACATTTGCCGTATAAAGGGAAAGGAATGGAAAATGGTGAGGAAATTCATAAAGAAAATGACGGCCGTCATGCTGTCTGCCGCTGTGGCGGCAGGCCTTATGGGCTGTGGTTCCGTGACTTCCGGGAAACGGATCATCCGTATATCCCATGCACAGTCGGAGACACATCCCGAGCATATAGGATTGCTTGCATTCAAGGAATATGTGGAGGAACGTCTGGGGGACAAGTACGAGGTACAGATATTCCCTAATGAGATCCTGGGTTCTGCCCAGAAGGCGATTGAGCTGACCCAGACAGGAGCCATTGATTTTGTGGTGGCAGGAACCGCCAACCTGGAGACATTTGCAGGCGTGTATGAGATTTTCAGCATGCCCTACCTCTTTGACTCCGAGGATGTGTATAAGTCCGTGATGCAGGATACGGATTACATGGAGCAGGTGTATGAGTCCACGGATGAGGCCGGGTTCCGGGTTGTGACCTGGTATAATGCGGGGACCAGGAACTTTTACGCCAAGACGCCCATCCGCACCCCTGAGGACCTTAAGGGTAAGAAAATAAGGGTACAGCAAAGCCCGGCCAGCGTTGCCATGGTCAATGCCTTTGGAGCGGCCGCGGCGCCCATGGGCTTCGGGGAAGTGTATACGGCCATCCAGCAGGGCGTGATTGACGGGGCTGAGAACAATGAGCTGGCCCTTACCAACAACAAGCACGGCGAGGTTGCAAAATATTATGCTTACAATAAACACCAGATGGTGCCGGACATGCTGGTGGCAAACCTCAAATTCCTTCAGGGCCTGGATCCTGAGGAGTACCAGATCTTCAAGGATGCGGCCCTTCTTTCCACCCAGGTCGAGATGGAGGAGTGGGATAAGAGCATTGAGGAGGCAAAACAGATTGCGGTTAATGACATGGGTGTGGAATTCATCGATGTGGATGTGGATGCATTTAAGCAGAAGGTGCTTCCCCTGCATGAGAAGATGCTGAAGGAAAATCCCAAGATTGCAGACCTGTACCTGTATATCCAGGAAGTAAATGAAAAAGCCAAGGGAGGACAGTAGGATGGAAAACATGCATAAAGTAAGAGCCGGAATCATGCGGGTCCTGGGGCTTGTGATTACCTGCCTGTTCGCCCTGATGACCCTGATCGGCACATATCAGATCGTGACAAGATATTTCTTTAACCGCCCAAGCACTGTGTCAGAGGAGCTTCTGACCTACTCCTTTACCTGGATGGCCCTGCTGGCCTCCGCCTATGTGTTCGGCAAGCGGGACCACATGCGCATGGGCTTCCTGGCGGATAAGTTTACAGGGCCTGGCCGCAGATACCTGGAGGTGGCCATTGATTTACTGACCTTTGCATTTGCAGGCGTTGTCATGGTATACGGAGGTATTTCCATTACGAAACTGACCATGATCCAGACCACGGCATCCCTGAGGGTGCCCATGGGATACATCTATGTAATCGTGCCTGTGGCGGGCGTGCTGATCATGCTGTTCAGCCTGATGAATGCGGCAGATATGCTGCACAGGGATTTCAGCGGGAAAGAGGAGGTGTAGGAGATGAATATAGCAGTTGCCTGTGGATTGATTATATTAGTGTTGCTGGTCATCATGCTTCTGGCCGGAGTTCCCATTGCAGTGGCCCTGGCCGTGTCGTCCATCTGCGCCATCCTTCCTGTGCTGAATACAGGAGCGGCCGTGCTTACCGGGGCACAGAGGATATTTTCCGGCATTTCCGTGTTCAGCCTTCTGGCCATACCTTTCTTTATCCTGGCTGGAAATATCATGAACAAGGGCGGGATTGCCATCCGTCTCATTAATTTTGCAAAACTGTTCACCGGAAATATTCCAGGCGCCCTGGCGCACACCAATGCGGTTGCCAATATGCTCTTTGGCGCCATATCAGGTTCCGGTACGGCGGCAGCGTCTGCCATGGGTTCCATCATTGGGCCGATTGAGGAGGAAGAGGGCTATGACAGGGATTTCTCTGCGGCAGCCAATATTGCCACGGCGCCCACCGGACTTCTGATCCCGCCCAGCAATGTCATGATTACCTATTCCCTTGTGAGCGGGGGGACCTCAGTGGCAGCCCTGTTCATGGCAGGGTATATCCCCGGAATCCTATGGGGACTGGCCTGTATGGCTGTGATTTTTTATTTTGCCAAGAAGAAGGGATACCGCAGTACGGTTAAATACAGCGCCGGAGAAAAGGTTAAGGTATTCTTCCAGGCAATCCCGTGTCTTCTCATGATTGTGATTGTAATCGGAGGAATCATAAGCGGCATCTTCACGGCCACGGAGGGAAGCGTGGTGGCTGTTGTGTACAGCCTGATCCTGTCGCTGTTTTTCTACAAGTCAATCAAGCTTTCCGAGCTGCCTAAGATTTTCCTGGACAGCGCGGAGATGACCGGTATCATCATTTTCCTTATCGGCGTGTCCAGTATCATGAGCTGGGTCATGGCATTTACGGGGATACCTTCTGCCGTGTCCGAGGCCATGCTGGGAATCAGCAACAACAGGTATGTGATCCTCTTCATCATCAATATCCTGCTCCTGATCATCGGCACATTCATGGACATGACGCCTGCCTGCCTGATCTTCACCCCTATTTTCCTGCCTATCTGCCAGGCCCTGGGGATGAACACCGTGCATTTCGGTATCATGATGATATTCAACCTGTGTATCGGCACCATCACACCGCCGGTGGGAACCACGCTGTTTGTAGGCGTTAAGGTGGGTAAGAGCAAGATTGAAAATGTGATTAAGCCGCTGCTTTATTATTTTGCCGCCATATTCATTGTACTGCTCCTTGTCTCCTATGTTCCGATCCTGTCCATGTGGCTGCCGGGACTGCTGGGGTATGTGTGATGGAAGGCTGATTGGGATTTGAATCTGATTCATTCGGGCTGGGAAATATTGCCGTCTGCTGCAGGTCATGTGCGGCGGGCGGCAGATTTTTTTGTGCGGCATGTTTGTAGATGGAAGGCTGTAGATGGAAGGACGCAGATGGCAGGCCAAAGCAGAGGCAGGGGTATGGCAGGCCGAAGCAGGAGGGGCAGGGGTATGGCAGGCCGAAGCAGGAGGGGCAGGGGTATGGCAGGCCGAAGCAGGGATAGGGGTATGGCAGGCCGAAGCAGGGGCAGGGATATGACAGGCCGAAGCAGGGGCAGGGGTATGGCAGGCCAATGCAGGAAGGACAGGGAAATGGAACAGCGGAAGAAAATACGGAAAAGGTGAAATTTGTGGATGAATATGGGTTGTGGTTGGGGGCGAATTCTGCTATAGTACATATCGTGCGTTCAGGCATAACTTGAAAATGGATGAGGGAAACAGGCATGACAGAGATACTTATGAAGGCAGGCTCCTTTGTGGCTATTATCATAATGGGGTATATGCTGAGAAGAAAAGGATTTTTTAAAGAGGAAGATTTTTATGTGTTGTCCAGGATTGTGCTGAAGATCACGCTTCCGGCAGCCATCGTGACGAATTTTACCGGAATTGACCTGAAACCGTCCATGCTGCTCATGAGCATGCTGGGACTGGGCGGCGGAGTCCTGCTGGTTGGCATTGCGTTCTTGATCAGCGCAGGTAAAAGCGGCGGGGAAAAGGCATTTAATATCGTCAATCTTTCCGGATATAATATAGGGAACTTCACCATGCCCTTTGCCCAGGGCTTTTTAGGACCCATGGGGGTGGTTGCCACCAGCCTGTTTGACTCAGGCAATGCGCTGGTCTGTCTGGGAGGCGCTTACAGCGTGGCTGTAATGGCTAAGGGGGAGAAGAATAAGTTCAGCGTCATGCCCATCATAAAGACCCTGTTATTATCCGTGCCGTTTGATGCATATCTGCTGATGACCATCCTGTCCTTACTGCATCTGACCCTGCCAGCGCCTGTGGTTTCATTTACCGGGATCATTGCCAATGGAAATGCATTTATGGCAATGCTCATGCTGGGCGTTGGATTTAAGATGACCTTGGATAAAAGCCGGATGGGAAAAATCATAACAATACTGTCCATTCGGTATGCTGTTTCCATAGCGCTGGCAGCGGCCTTTTATTTCCTTCTGCCCTTTGGACTGGAGTACAGACAGGCCCTGACCATACTGGCCCTCAGCCCCATCGCATCTGCAGCTCCGGCCTTTACCGCGGATTTGAGAGGGGATATCGGACTGTCAAGCGCAATTAATTCAATCTCCATTGTAATCAGTATTGTGCTGATTACGGGAACCCTGCTGGTGATTTTATAAACGGCTGCCTGAATAAATCAGACGGGACAGCAATATATATAATAAAAAAGGCTGAAAAGATGATAACTGAGCGGTATATCATTAACTTTTACAGCATAGGTGATAAAAGATTCGGCATAGAAGAAGTAAAAAGGATTTGGATTAATGCTGCTATCAAAGAAAATGAACGCTGCGGGGTGTTTATAAACGGCGTGATTGAACACCTGGAATTAATCTGTGACATAAGGGATGAGTGCGGTACGGACAGCCAAGGGCTAAGAATCATAGCTGCGCGCAATCCCGTGCTTTACGAGGACAGTGAAGCATATTTCAGCGCAATACGGAGGGTCATTCTTGATGTGAAGCAGAAGCTTGATAATCCTTATGTGACTATCAGTATATGCAGCACTAATTTTTTTTACTTTGACAGTGTCTAGTGTACTGGCATATTATGTAATGGAAGTATGAGGATAGAAGGCTTCAAGCTGATTGATATGGGCTTGAGGCTTTTTATTTTGCTTTTTCGGGACGGGGAAAGGATATATGTGCGCTGGGGAGGATGGGACGGAGGATGGAACTCATGAGGGCAGTCCATAATAAAGAAACCCCGCACACATGATGGATGCAGGGTTCTTAAAAAGGGGAGGATAAGTATTAAGAATTCTCTTAACATTTTCATTATTGCCTGTTTTTTCTTGAATATACATGTAAAAGAATTATTTTGAAAATAGATGGTTTTCCTTTATGGGTGTGGCCTATTTGGGCTGGACGGAGGAATCGCCCAGTCTTACCGTGTCGGTATGGCAGGTCTGGCGGCAGGGGAGGGAATCAATTCCTTGTACTTAAAGGAAAAAATCCAGGCCCACCGCAACCTTGCGATGAGCCTGGAAAAAAGGGGAGGATAAGTATTAATTATTTTCTCTTTCGTGTATACTCCTATTATGGACACGTTGCGGGAGAATATACACAATCATGAAAAAATATTTTATTATTCGAATGATTGCACGTCCTCATGTCCCGCCCTTTAATTCCGGAACCGGTAAATCATACTTGCTGGTTATTCAATCTTCCAGGCCTATCGGTTCAAAGAAGTCTTCCAGGCATTCTAATGCCGGGAGCAGTTTGGAAACGCCGCAGGTAAAGAAGATGATGCGGATTACCTCAAATACATCGTCCACGGTAGCGCCGTTTTCCAGGGCAAGCCCGGCATGGACCTTGGTAGTGGTGGATGTCCCTGTTGCCATGCCGATGGCCATGACAATCAGTTCGCGGTATTTTCTTGGGATTTCAACATCCCGTTTATTGCAGTTTAAGTACTGCTGCAAGAATGCATTGACCAGGTTGGGATCATTGCCCATGACCTGATGGGAGTTTAACAGGGAGCCGCCTCTGGCTTCCTTCAGTTCTTTTAAAACCTCCTGGGAACGGAGTAGTTTTTCTGGGTTCTGCTGTTTCATTGATACCTCCAGTGATGAATTGATGTTATGTATTTATGTATCACAGGTTATATTTGGACCTGAGAAAGTCAGGTGCATAGGCGGGGAAAAGGGCATAGGTAAGTACATCCTCTTCTGTGCGGGCCAGTGGCTCGGCTTCCGCTTTTGCTGCTTCGTAGCCGGGCGCCAGCATGTCCGCCGGTTTTTTGGTACCTGGCTTTTCACTGCCAAGGGCAGCCTCCAGTAGCTCCGGTGAAACCGGGCCTGGAGGCATTCCGTACATTCCGCGGCAGTAATCCTTGATTTCATTGCTGACCATCATGTAACGTTTTCCTGTAAGCACATTGGTAGTGGCCTGTGCGCCGCACATCTGGCTGGATGGGGTCGCCAGGGGAGGATAGCCCATGTCGGCCCTTACCCTGGTTACTTCTTCCAGGACCTGGGGAAGACGGTCATATAGCTTCATGGCAGTGAGCTGGCTTTCCAGATTGGACAGCATTCCTCCCGGTATCTGGTGCTCCAGGCATCCCACGTCCACGCCAATCAGTTTTGTTTCAAACTGGGCATATTTCCTGCGCAGGGCCAGGAAGCCTTCATTGATGGCCTTAAACTGGGCTACATCTATGTGGGGGTCGCGGCTGGTTCCCTTTAATGCAGTAACAAAACTTTCAATGGGAGGATGGGCCGGTCCCATGGACATGGAAGAGACGCACACATCCAGACCGTCCACGCCTGCGCGGATGGCTTCCCAATAGGCCATCTCAGCCATTCCTCCTGTACAGTGGCAGTGAAGGTGGATCGGCACCTTCAGTTCGGCTTTTAATGCTTTTATCAGGTCATAGGCAGCGGCCGGGGTCATAAGCCCTGCCATGTCTTCCACGTGGAGCAGGGAAACACCCATTTTTTCCTGCTCTTTTCCATTTTCCACAAATTTTTCTATGGTGTGGAAGGGGCTTATGTTGTACTGGATGGAGCCCTCGATTTTCTTTCCTGCTTTTTTAACTGCCCTGAATGCGGATTCGCAGTTGCGCAGGTCCTGGAGGGCATCAAATATCAGGAATACGTCAATACCAGCCGCCGCAGCTTTTTCAACAAACTTCTCAACAACATCATCAGGGTAAGCCTTATAGCCTACCAGGTTCTGGCCGCGCAGCACCATTTTAAGCGGTGTACGTTTCACATATTTCTTAAATTCCCGGATGCGGTCCCAGGGGTCTTCCTTTAGAAAACGGACCGCCACATCAAATGTGGCTCCGCCCCACATCTCCATACTGTCATATCCCACCTGATCCATGGCGCTGAGCAGGGGAACCATGTCGGCAGTGGTCATCCTTGTTGCAAACAGGGACTGCTGCCCATCCCGGAATTCCACGCTGTTGAACCTGACCGGGGAACCGGCGCCTGCGAAGTCAGAGGCAGAGTGGCCGGAGGGGAATGATCCTTTCTTTTTCCAAAACACGGATTCACGTCCTTTCGATTTAGTAGAGTTTGCTAAATCGTTAAACTAAATCGTTAAAACAAATATAAATTAAATAATATTTTTTGTCAAGAGGAAATTTGGAATTATTTATGATAACCAGGATCCTGGTTTTTTTAATGGAATGGATGTATTGGATAAAAAAGAAATGACTGGCCATATGCCGTGTCCGTCTGCCTGGTCCTTAAAAAGGGGCGCATGGCAGACTGACATCCATAACAGGCATGGCTTAAATACGGGATATCATAGCTGTCCCGTACTGCTGCAGGTTCACTGCACGGTTCAATAAATCGCTGGGCGCCACAAACAGCGCAGGTACCGGTATATCGATGCCGGAGTGCTTCAGGACCTGTTCCACAAGATCCAGGAAGTCTGCTGCCAGGTTGACCGTATTCCTCAATTCCCCTGAACCAAGGAGGGCAAGGTCGTCACTGGGTTCGTTCAGGGCGGAATAGAATTCCTGGGCCAGGACTTCCAGGTCAAGGTTACCGGGGAATAGATCGGAAGGGTACCTCAGGTTCTCTCCCCATGCATCATCTATCATATCTGCCAGACGGATTGTGCCGGGAAGGCCGGTTTCAAGAAGCCCGTCCTTCAGGATGATCCGGTAATCTGTCCCGCAGTCAGCGTAGCACTGGTATACCAGCTGGGAACATACCATGACAGGAACATTGCCTTTATGTATCACTTTATTAAGCAGCTTATCGAGTTCCCGGCATGCCATATTAAGAATCAGGTCGGTGATTTTCTGCCATCTGGGTGTGGGACGGACTGCGCGGTAAATCAATAAGCCCGCAAAGAATATCAAATCAGGATAATCGTACTGCACATCCTCATCCAGATAACGTTTGGCGGCAGCTACTAACGGGGCCGGGTCCTTTTCAGGGCACAGGCGCAAAAGGTATGCCTTCTCACCGCTAACACCCCCATTAGCGGATACAATGACCTTTCCAAAACATATGGCATTCACATTTCCCGGCATATCCGTCTGTATGCAGGGCTTATACTGCCTTGAAGGTTTCGCGCAGCATGATTTCCGGCTCAATCAGCGTATGGACAGGTTCACCGGCGGATACGGACAGGGCGTCAATGACCACGCGGATGGCGCCTTCCATAACCTCCCTGTTGGGCATGGATATGACGCTGACAGGGGGGATGGAGTACATGGTGGCCTCCGGGTCAAGGAAGCCGATGGCAAGCAGCTCCACATCCCGGGGCAGTGACAGTCCGTGCCGGTGGAAGGAGTAGAGGGCGCCCAGGGCCATGGAATCTGAATCGCAGAACACCGCCTTTGGGGCGGCAGGAAGGCTGCAGTATGCGTCCGCTCCCTTAACCCCTCCTTCCATGGTATTCTCCACCCGGATGATATGGGCAGCCTCAATACTGATTCCTATCTGGGAACATGCATTGAGGAAGGCCTGGGTGCGCTGGCCGGTGGCCAGGTATGGCTGCCTGGAGGTCAGGACCGCTGCCTCGGTATATCCTTTCTGCCGGAACAGGCGGGCGGCCAGAAGTCCCATTTCCCTTGTGTCCACTGACACCGTGGAATACTTTTCCGATGTACGGTTGATCAGCACAAGGGGAATCTGCGGTTTCAGGGTTTCCAGATATGCAATGTCCTGGGAGGATGCGCCGCCTATGATGACTGCGTGGTAGCTGTTCTTTATGATACCGTCTGAATGTTTTTCAAGTGCATTGTTTTCATAGGTCTGCACCACCAGTTCACAGTCAAAACCCAGCCTGCGTATGATTCCCTGGAAGCTGGAGAGGAATGAGGCCAGGATGTTGGTACGATAATCCATGGGCCAGTAAAAGGCAATGATGGGGCGCAGTTTTTCATTGGAGCGCAGGCGCCTGGCGCTTAGGTTGGGCTGGTAGCCCAGGGTATTCATGGCCTGCATGACCCGCTCACAGGTCAGGGGCGAGATGCGCCGTTCCTCTGCCTTGCCATTGATGATCAGGGATACCGTGGTGGGTGAGACCTGGGCAAAGCTGGCTACGTCTTTAATCGTCACCATGGACTGCACCTCCTTTCTGTCAGAATGTTTTCCTGTAAGATGTTTTTGTATGTTCAGTCTGTCTCTATCATACGGAGTGCAGGGGGATTTGTCAAGGATTGGGACATCCGGACAGAGGTAAGGGGCAGACATGGAGGCAAACCAGGACAAGGCCGCAGAATTTCCATTTATTATGAAGACACAGCATAGAAAAATTAAAATATGCACAAATAAGCAAGAAATAAATTGTATGAATGATACAAAATAAAAAGTGGGTATTGACATTTGCTAAAACGTAAAACTATAATAAAGCTAAGCTAAAACGTTAAACTAATACGATAAACCAGTTAAATATTACAATTAATTACAACGAATTCACAATAAGACAGAACCGTATGTCTGAAGAAAGGGAGAAATGGATTATGGGTAAAATCATGAAGACCATGGATGGAAACGAAGCAGCGGCATATGCCTCCTATGCATTTACGGAGGTGGCTGCCATTTATCCTATCACACCTTCATCACCAATGGCAGAGCATGTGGATGCATGGGCGGCCCATGGGAAGAAGAATATATTCGGCACACCGGTGAAGCTGGTGGAGATGCAGTCTGAGGCAGGAGCCATCTCCGCTGTACACGGCGCACTGGACGCAGGCGTCCTGGCATCCTCCTATACCGCATCCCAGGGGCTTATGCTGATGATCCCCACCATGTTCCGTATTGCAGGGCAGCTGAAACCAGGCGTGGTGCATGTGGCCAGCCGCAATGTGGCAACCAGCGCCATCTCAATTTTCGCGGAGCACTCCGATGTGATGGCGTGCCGCCAGACCGGGTTTGCCATGATGGCCAGCTCCACGGTCCAGGAAGCCATGGATTTAGGCGCCGTATCCCATCTGGCAGCCATTAAGGGGCATGTGCCCTTCCTTCATTTCTTTGACGGGTTCAGGACCAGCCATGAAATCCAGAAGGTGGAATGCCTGGATTATGATGAGCTTGGGAAGCTGGTGGATCAAAAGGAACTGAAACAGTTCCGGGATAATGGACTGAATCCTGAAAGCCCGGTACTGCGCACCACCGGACAGAATGCAGATACATATTTCCAGCAGAGGGAGGCTGCCAACCCTTACTATGAGGCGCTTCCGGATGTGGTGGAGGCCTGCATGGACCAGATTAACGGGCTTACGGGCAGGAATTATAAGCTGTTTAATTACTACGGAAGCCCGGACGCGGAGATGGTCCTGGTCGGGATGGGCAGTGTGACAGGAACCATCCAGGAGACAATTGACTACCTCAGGTCCCAGGGGAAGAAGGTGGGGTATCTGGAAGTCCATCTGTTCCGCCCGTTCAGTACGAAGCATTTTTTCCGGGAACTTCCGGAAACCGTTAAGAGGATTACGGTCCTTGACAGGGATAAGGAGGCTGGGGCTGTGGGCGAGCCGTTGTTTGAGGAAATCTGCAGCGTGCTTTTGGATGCAGGAAGCACGGTTAAGGCATATGCCTGCCGTTTCGGCCTGGCAAGCAAGGATACGACCCCGGCACAGGTTGCGGCCATGTATGGGAACATGGAGGCCCCGGACCCAAGGAATCATTACACCATCGGTATTGTGGATGATGTGACCCACCATTCCATCCCCTATGGGGAGGAGCTGGATATCATCCCGGAGGGCACGGTCAGCTGTAAGTTCTGGGGACTTGGCTCAGACGGGACCGTGGGCGCCAACAAGAATACCATTAAGATCATCGGTGACCACACCGATATGCATGTACAGGCCTACTTTGAGTATGACGGCAAGAAATCAGGGGGCGTCACCAAGAGCCATCTGCGTTTCGGCAACTCGCCCATCCGAAGCGCTTATCTGGTGAACAAGGCGGATTTTGTGGCCTGCCATAACCAGGCGTACATTGACAAGTATGATATTGTGTCGGATTTAAAGGAGGGCGGCAGCCTGCTGCTTGCCTGTGACTGGAAGGAAGAGGAGCTGGACAGCCATCTGCCCGCGTATATGAGGAAGGCAATTGCGGACAAGAAGATTAACCTTTACATCATTGATTCCGTGGGCATTGCTGCAGGGCTGGGGCTGGGAAGCCGTACAAACACCGTGCTCCAGTCGGCATTTTTCAAAATTGCAAATATCATCCCGGCAGAGGACGCGTCCAGGTATATGAAGGAAGCCATCCTTAAATCCTATGGCAATAAGGGTGAGGCAGTGGTGAACATGAACTACGCCGCCGTGGACGCGGGCGTGGGACACCTTGTGAAGGTGGATGTGCCAAAAGCCTGGTCCGGGCTTGAGCCGGACAGGACAAAGGACACCGGAGGGAAACCTAAGTTCATCACAAGGATACTGGAGCCGGTGAACAGCATGAAAGGAGATACCATTCCCGTATCCGCGTTCTACGAGGACCATGCCGACGGGACCATGCCCCAGGGAACATCCAAGTATGAGAAACGCGGGATTGGGGTTAAGGTGCCCTCCTGGAATCCTGATACATGCATCCAGTGCAACCAGTGTGCTTACGTATGCCCCCATGCGGTCATCCGCCCCCTGCTTCTCACTGAGGAGGAGGTCCAGGAGGCCCCAAAAGGGATGAAGACAGCAAAGGCCATCGGAAAGGGAGGGGAAGGGTATGTGTTCCACATGGCTGTTTCCGTCATGGACTGCTCTGGCTGCGGAAGCTGCGCCAATGTCTGCCCTGCAAAGGAAAAGGCCCTTACCATGAAGCCTCTGGAGGAAGAGAGGAAGGAGGCTGCAATCTGGGATTACACGGAAGGGCTTCCTGAAATCAGGAATCCATACGGCACTGCCAATGTAAAGGGAAGCCAGTTTGAACAGCCGCTGCTGGAATTCTCCGGCGCATGTGCGGGCTGCGGGGAAACGCCTTATGCCAAACTTGTAACCCAGTTATTCGGCGACAGGATGTATATTGCAACTGCCACGGGATGCAGCCAGGTATGGGCGACCAGCTTCCCAAGTTTCCCCTACACCACGAATAAGCAGGGGCAGGGCCCGGCCGTTGGCGGTTCCCTGTTTGAGAACAATGCGGAGTTCGGCATGGGTATCTATCTTGGGGCCGACCAGCAGAGGAACAGCCTGTGCCTGAGGATTGAGGAAATTGCAGGGAAGTCGGATGATGGGAGGCTGAAGGAAGCAGCGGTCCAGTGGCTGGCGCATTTTGATGATAAAGAAGCCACCAAGGAGGTAAGCCAGGCGTTAAAGGCGGCGCTTCACAGCTATAAAGGCAGCGCCGTGGCGCAGGAGGCAGCATTTGCCCTGGAAAATGAAAAACATCTGGTGAAGAAATCCGTCTGGATGTTCGGAGGCGATGGCTGGGCATATGATATTGGCTACGGCGGCCTGGACCATGTGCTGGCATCGGGAGCGGATGTGAATGTGATGGTATTTGACACCGAGGTATATTCCAACACAGGCGGCCAGGCATCCAAGGCAACGCCCACCGGCGCTGTTGCCCAGTTTGCGGCGGCAGGCAAGCGCACCAAGAAAAAAGACCTGGGAATGATGGCCATGAGCTACGGGGATGTATATGTTGCCCAGGTTGCCATGGGGGCAGACCAGGCCCAGCTGCTAAAGGCAGTGAAGGAGGCTGAAGGCTACAACGGACCGTCCCTGATCATCGCATACGCGCCGTGCATCAACCATGGACTGCGCTGCGGCATGGCAAAGGTACAGGACGAAATCAAGCGGGCGGTCAAAGCCGGCTACTGGCACCTCTACAGATACAATCCGACGCTGGCTGAGGAGGGCAGGAATCCATTCCAGTTAGACAGCAAGGAGCCGGACGGCAGTTACAAGGAGTTCTTAAGGGGCGAGGTACGCTATTCCTCATTGGAGCGGGCTTTCCCTGAAGAAGCAGATGCCCTTTACCGGAAGTCAGAGGCAGAGGCCAGATCAAGGTATGAGGCATATAAGGGGCTGGCGCTGAAATAGGCCGGGGAGGAAAGGATGGATGACATTGTGTCCTTAAGGAATGGCAGCAGGATTTATACCATTGCCCTTATTCCCGGTGACGGCGTTGGACCTGAAATCACCAGGGAGGCAGTGCTGACCCTGAAACGGGCAGGGGAAGTATACGGCCGCAGCTTTCAGTTCACGGAAGCCATAGCCGGAACCGCGGCCCTTGACCGGGGACAATGTCCCCTGCCGCGGGAGAGCCTTAAAACCTGTCTGGAAGCGGACAGCATACTTATGGGCAAGCTTGCAGTGGGAAGGCATCCGGGACTGAAGTTTGAGGAAAGGCCGGAAAGCATCCTTGGACTTCTGAGGACAGGACTCTGCCTGAGAAGCGACATACGCCCCTGCTTTTTTGCAGAAGCCCTCAGGGAACTGTGTCCGCTTAAGGAGGAGATACGCAAGAAAGGAATGGATATCCTGATTATACGGGACATTGCGGGAGGCATGTTCACCACGGAGGGAAAATCCTCCAACCTTTGCAATGTAAGGGCTGCATGGGATACGGAAAGCTACGATGAGACCCTCATACGGGATTCTGCCAGACTGGCCTTCCAGCTGGCCGCGTCCAGGAAGAGGAAGGTCACAAGCCTGGACAAGGCAATCCTGCTGTCCAGCAGCGTCCTGTGGCGCCAGATACTGGAGGAAACCCACAGGGATTACCCGGAGATTGAACTGGAGCACATGCTGGTGGATCATGGGGCATTTAAGCTGGTAAGCTCGCCCGATGCGTTTGATGTGATCGTGGCATCCAATGTGTTTGGCGACATCATTGCAGATGAGGCTGCCGGGCTTACCGGTGCAGGGGAATTCCTTCCGGCCGGCAGCCTGAATGCGGAAAGGAAAGGGATTTACTGTCCCAACCAGCTTCACCAGGTGCATGAGGAACTGGCAGGTACGGGCAGGGCCAATCCCGTGGGGATGATCCTGGCAGCGGCCATGATGCTTGAGTATTCCTTTGGACTTGTCCGGGAAGCAGAAGGCATGAAACGGGCGGTGTCCATTGTGATGGAACAGGGGATTCATGGACGCCCGTGCTGGTCCGGCGGGGAACAGACAGCGGACACGGCCGCCATCGGGGAAGCTGTCAGGGAATGTCTATAAAATCATATGAGGTGACAGGAAAATGGGAGAAAGAATGATAGAAAAGCTTCTGGGGGCGGCAAAAGGCGAAATCGCCACCGTTTCCCCGGATATGATACTGATTACCAACGGATTCCCACATGGGGTAACGGAATACGTCACCCAGGTGGCTGAACCTGAAAAGGTACTGGTCATGTATGACCACAACGTACCTTCGGGTTCGCCTGAGGATGCCAGGATTTTTGGGGAAATCCTGGGATTTTCAAGAAAATATGATACCCGTTTCCTCCAGGCAAAAGGAACCGCGCTCCGGTATCTGATGGAGGAAGAGATAAAGCCGGGCCAGATTGTGGTCACCGGTACCAGGCACAGCTCTGTATTAGGCGCCATGGGGGCCTTGGGAATCGGCATCAGCAACACGGAGCTTTCCAGGGTGCTGGCATCGGGAAAATACCATGTGGAAGTCCCGGATACCGTGGGCGTACAGGTGATAGGAAGCCTTGCGCAGGGATGCGGCATCATAGATGCGGCCCTCTGTTTCCTAAAGGAGCAGGCGGATATACAGGGCAAGGCCATTGAATTCATTGGCGGCAGCCTGACGGACCATGAAAAAACCGTTCTGTGCCATATGGCATGTGACACGGGTGCGTATACCGCGTTCTGGACAGAAGAGGGAACAGCTGACTGCGTCCTTGATCTGGGGCAGGTAATCCCCATGCTGAGGATGCCGTGCAGTGACAGGAATTCCCAGATAAAGGCAGGGTTCCAGCCTGCTTCGGCGCTGGAAGGCCGCCGCGTCCACGCCGGACAGATAGGGGGCTGCAATGGCGGGACCATGGACAGCCTGCGGATTGCGGCAAAGATGATGGAAGGACGGAAACTGAAGCTGGGCTTTCGTCTTACGGTCTGCCCGGCCACAAGCGCAGATTACATAAAGGCCATGGAAGAGGGAATCATCACAGCATTCATTGATTTTGGCGCCCAGATCAGTGCGGCAGGCGACCACAGCGTGGTTCCCCAGGGCGCGGGCGCCATGGGGCCGGAAGAACTGCTGCTCACAACCGGGCTATATACATTCGCAGGCGCCATGGGATGTGAGGATGCCCAGGTGATGACAGCTTCCGTGGAAACCATCATGGCGGCATCATTTGATACAGAGGCGGCCATGGATGATCCATCAGGCGGCCAGGCATAGGAGGGCAGGGACAATGGAAAAGGAATTCAAAGGAAAGATATGGAAATTTGGGGATGACATTGATACAGATACCATCATTCCCGGAAAACGCGGCACCATCCCAACCATTGAAGAGATGAAAAAGTACGCGTTTGAACTTTTAAAGCCTGAGTTTGGCTCCACGGTACAGCCGGGTGATATCCTGGTGGCCGGAAGCAACTTTGGCTGCGGCTCCTCCAGGGAACAGGCTGCAACGGTCCTGTCCTCCAACGGTGTCCGCTGCATCATTGCCAAAAGCTTTGCCAGGATATTCTTCCGCAATGCATTCAACAGCGGAATCCTGCTGATTCAGTGTGATGGAATCCAGGATTACTGTGAGGGCGGGGACATGGTCACGGTGGAAGTGGGAAAATGTGTCCGGGTCAACAAAAAGGCATTCCCTGTGGGAACCGTACCGGAAAACCTGCTGGCCATCGTGGAGCATGGAGGTCTCATAGAAGACACCAAGATGAGGATCCGGGCCGGTATTAAGAAGCCGGTCCGCAGGGAGCTGGATGATGCACAGAAACGTAAAAGCGGTTATACCATGGCGGAAAAACTGCTTAAGAACAATGCTGGCCTGGACCATGTGCAGCCGGGTGACATCGTGATTACCCATCCGGACATGTTCATGATCCATGACATCTACACCCCCTATCTCTATGATACCCTGGAGAAAATGGGGGCAGGGAAAATAGACGATCCGGACAAGGTGACCATCATATTCGACCACTGCATGCCCACGGCGGTTGCTAAGAATGACTATGCCCACTACAACGCAGGCATTGCCCTGGCAGGGAAATACGGAATTAAGAAACTCCATATCGGCCAGGGAATCTGCCACAGCATCATGCATGAGGAAAGATATGCAAAACCGGGCCAGATTGCCACTGCAACGGACAGCCACACCACCACATACGGAGGCGCGGGCAACTTCTGTTCCGGAATCGGCACGGCTGAGATGGCGGCTGCCCTGATAACAGGTGAACTGTGGTTCAAGGTGCCGGAAGCCATTAAGATCGTGCTGAACGGGCACCTTAAGGACGGCGTCCTTTCAAAGGATGTAATCCTTAAAATCCTGGGTGACATACGTGCGGACGGCGGACAGTACAAGAGCCTGGAATTCACCGGGCCGGCTGCCAGGGAAATGAGCATGATGGCCAGGTTCACGGTTGCCAACATGGCCTTGGAAGCAGGTGCAAAATGCGGCCTGTTCGAAGCAGATGAAAAAACAGCCGAATATTATGGCATGGCCCTTGAGGAGATTGACTGGGTGAAGGTGGATGAGGATGCTGTCTATGAAAAGGTACTGGTCTACGATGTCAGCGGACTGGAACCCCAGCTATCCTGTCCCCAGGGGGTTGACAATGTCCATTCTGTCAGTGAAGTCAAAGGCACGAAGATAGACGAGGTCTATATCGGAAGCTGTACCAATGGTTCCCTGGAGGATATGAGGATTGCAGCGGAAATCATGGAAGGAAAAAAAGTGCCGGATGATCTGAGGGTGATTGTGGTACCAGCCACCAACAAGGTGTTTAAGGATGCCATCGCAGCCGGATACATAAGGACATTCATCGAAGCCGGATGCGTCATCAGCCATCCGTGCTGCGGACTGTGCTGCGGGATGCCCTACGGCCTGATGTATGACGATGAGCGCATCCTGTCCACTGCAAACCGTAACTTCATCGGCAGACAGGGAACCAAGAAGACCTTAAGCTACCTGTCAAGCCCGGCTGTGGCGGCTGCCACGGCGCTGGCCGGAGTTGTGACCGACCCAAGGGAAGCAGCACGGCAGATTACAGTGAGAGGAACAGGAGGCATTGGATGATAAAGGATTTTGAACAGTTAAAACAGATGCTTAAGGAGAAACCGGTTAAGCGTACCGTTGCCGTGGTGGCTGCCCAGGATGGACATACCCTGGAGGCGGTCGTCCATGCGGCAAAGGACGGCATGATAAACCCCATCCTGATTGGCAGGGAGGATGAGATACGGGATATCTTAAGGAACCTGGATTACGATGCATCCCTGGCCAGGATCATTTCCGTGGACGACCCAGTGGAATGTGCAAAGAAGGCGGTAGAGCTTGCAAAAGAGGGAAAAGCGGACTGTATCATGAAGGGCAGGCTGGAGACAGGCACCCTGATGAAGGTTCTGGTCAACAGGGAGACAGGAATCCGGAAGAACGATGTGATGAGCCTGCTGGCCTTCATGGAAAGTCCCCATTACCACAAGGTATTCGGAATAACGGATGTAGGACTTCTGACCTACCCCACCAAGGACCAGAAAAAGGCAGCCATACAGAACGCGGTTGCCGCATTCCACAGCCTGGGGGTGGAAACTCCCAAGGTGGCTGTCATAGCCGCGGTGGAAAAGGTGAACCCTAAGATGAAGGAGAGCGTGGAGGCAGATGCCATTAAGGCGGAAGGTGTGGAAGGCTGTATCATCGAAGGCCCTATCAGCTACGATTTGGCCATGGACCCGTCCTCAGCCGGTATCAAAGGATATGAAAGCCCGGTTGCCGGGGATGCGGATCTGCTGGTAATGCCTGATATCGTAAGCGGCAATGTGGCTGCCAAGACCATTACCTGTATCGGAGGCGGGCGCACGGGAGGAACCGTGCTGGGCGCCATGGTGCCTGTACTTCTTGTATCCAGGGCTGCTTCTGCGGATGATAAATACATGTCCATTGTTATTTCCGCTTTGATAGGGAAGGGGAACCAGGAGGTAGACAGACAATGAACCCATATAAGATATTTGCAATCAACCCGGGATCCACATCCACCAAGATTGCGTTGTTTGAAGGCGGGGAGGCCGTATTTTCCAGCAATGTGTCCCACGATTCCCGGGCACTGAAACAGTTTAAGGAAATCAGCGCCCAGTTTGATTACAGGAAGGAGACAATCCTGGAAGAACTTAAGAAGGCCGGGGTTACTTTGGAAGGTGTGGATGCCTTTTCCGCCAGGGGAGGCGGCCTGGCCAGCGTGGACGGCGGGGTTTATGCAATCAATGAAACGCTTCTGGAACATGCCAGGGCCGGGTTTTCGGTAAAGCATCCGGCCATGCTGGGTGCGCAGCTGGCAGATGCATTTTCAAAAACATATGGCGGCAGCGCGTTTGTGGTGAATCCGCCGGATGTGGATGAGTTCAGTGATCTGGCCAGGGTAACCGGATGGAAGGGGGTATACAGGGAAAGCAGGATCCATGCCCTGAACCAGAAGGAAATCGGCATCCGCTATGGGGCATCGGTGGCAAAGAAGTATGAGGAAATGAACCTGATTATCTGCCATATCGGAGGGGGCATATCAGTCACGGCCCATAAAAAGGGGAAGATGGTGGACTCTAACGATATTGCCCAGGGGGACGGCCCCATGGCACCCACCAGATGCGGCGCCATCCCGGTCAAGGATGTGGTGAAGGCCTGCTTTAGCGGGAAGTATACGGAGGGGGAACTGTATGAAAAAATCACCAAAACAGGCGGTCTGGTTGACCATCTTGGGACCTCCGACGCAAGGGAAGTGCGCGCCATGATGGAACAGGGGAATACATATGCAAAGCTGGTATATGATGCCATGATATACCAGATTGGAAAATACGCCGGTTCCATGGCAGCGGTGCTGGAAGGGAATGTGGACGGGATTATTTTCACAGGAGGTATTTCCCATGACGGATATCTGGTGGAAAAACTTTCCGGTATGCTTAAGTTTATCGCGCCCATTACCGTGATGGCAGGGGAATTCGAGATGGAGGCCCTTGCGGCAGGCGCCCTGCGCGTCCTGAATGGGGAGGAAAATGCAAAGGAATATACGGGAATCCCGGTATGGAATGGATTTGATGTGCAGTAACAGTTGAAGTTATGGCAAAGATAAAATACAATCTCTTTATGGAGGGAGAACAATGAGCGAAAAAAAGCGTGTGGATTTTAGTGTGTGCGGTTTGAATTTAAAATACTTCCTGCCATTTTTCATAGTGGTAATGGTTGTCACCTACGGCGGGTTCATGCCTACGGTAAAGATTTATTCCAATGATGCAGGCACCTATATGGCGACCAGTTTTATCCAGACATGGGCGTTCCTTATGGCAATCGGCGGGATTTTCTTCTGGCTGGGCAATACGATTCCCATTGTCAGCAGTTATCTGGGCGGCGCCTGTCTGCTTCCGCTGTTCGGGGCTTCCCTGATGAACCATCTGGGATTGATACCTGAGGTGCTGGTGAACGGCGCCAAGGTGTGGATGAAGGGCGGGTTCCAGGACATGTACATTGCGCTGCTTTTAGTCGGTTCCATCCTGGTCATGGACAGGAAGGTACTTTTAAGCGCAACCGCCAGGTATATGCCGGCCATCCTGGGAAGCCAGGTATTTGCCCTGGGCGCATGTGTGCTTGGCGGCATGCTTACCGGCTTCGGCGGGGCTGACGGCCTGTTCTATGTAGGCGCCCCCTGTATGTCCGGCGGTTCAGGCGGCGCAATCACCACGCTTCCGGCACTTTATTCCAGCCTTGCAGGCGCGGACATGACCGGTCTTGCAGGACAGTTCCTCTGTTATGCGTCCATTGCCAATGTGCTGGCTGTATTATTTGCTGCCATTGGAGGCGCCGTTACTGAGAAGATTCCTGGATGGAACGGCAAGGGCAAGATCCTCAAGGCCGGATCCCAGGCATCTGAGGAGGCGATGAAGGAAGTGAAGCGCCCTGCAACCAGTGCGAATTATGTGAATCTGGGAAGCGGGATCTTCATGTCCCTGTGTTTTTATCTGGCAGGTAATGTATTGGGAAGCCTTCCGGTATTAAACAACATAGCCGGACTTGCATGGACCATCATCCTTGCAATCATTGTAAAATGTACAGGCATCATTCCGGATGAGTTTGCTGATAACTGCGTGTATTCCATGAACTTCGCACTGAAGGCCCTCCTTCCCATGCTGATTGCAGGTATCGGGATCTGTTCCCTGAACATCACCGACCTGACCAAGTTCTTCAGCCTTGGAGTGCTGGTGGTCATTGTGCTTGGTGTGCTTGGGGCATTTATCGGAGCCATGATCTTCGGGCGTCTGGCAGGACTGTATCCGTATGAGGCAGGCATCACGGCCGGGCTCTGCTGCTGTAACATCGGCGGTTCCGGAGACATAGCGGTACTGACAGCCGGAAACCGTATGAACCTGCTGGCATTTGCATCCATCTCCACCCGGATTGGAGGGGCGTTGATGGTCATATGGATTGGTCTGCTGTACCCGCTGTTCATGCGGTAAAACAGATGCACCATCTGACAAGGATGGAAGCAGGGACGCTGGGTCCGGCATGACAGCCGTTCCGGCGTCCTTTTTATGGGATGGATTTTATATTATGATGGATGTATAGTATATTTTGGGAAGGAGAAATGAACACCATGTCAAGACAAGGCAATGAAGGGGAAGCCGGGACTGTCCCCAAATTAAATAACGGAGGAAAAATCCGCTGGATCAACACCGCTGGGTTTGAAATCGTCATGTCCAATGGGAAACACATCCTCCTGGACCCGTTTCTGTCAGGGGAGGTTGACGGGGTGGTGTGCCATCCAATGGATATAGAGGCAATTGAACGGTGCGATTACCTTTTTCTGAGTCATATCCATATTGACCATGCGGCAGATGTGGCAAGGATCCAGAAGAAGTTCCCGGAGGTCATTCTTTTCGTGGGGGATCTGTCCGCGGACCCGCTGTGCGAATGGCAGGATATTAACTGCGCGCGTATCTTCCGGGTGAGAAGCAGCGAGGTTTATGAAATGGATGATTTGAAAGTGGAGGTGTTTGCAGGCCGCCATACGGAGTCGCCAAGGGGGTATTACCGGGCAGGAAGGAAATTCCGTAATCCGGACGGAAGCCTGAGCCTGTCGGACTGGTATGGAAACCTGGAGCTTAACAATTACCGTCTGACCCTTTGTGACGGAACGCGGATCATGGTATGGGCCGGTATGACATCGCCGGACCAGAAGAACCGGCTCAGAGGAATACGCTCCGATATTTCCCTGATGCATGTCAGTCCGAAGCAGGATTTTAGGGAATTTGCAGAACTGGTGGAGGCAATGGGAACAAAAATCGTGGTTCCCCACCACTATGATTTTACAGAAGAATTTTTCAGGATGGTTCCAGAGGCAATGAAGGATATGAGTGAGGAGAACCAGAAGGATTTTATTGAAGACGGTGTGTTTCAGATGGATAAGTATCTGAGGGCATTGGGGAATGCGGTCCGGGAACAATCCCCAAGCACGGAACTTATGATGCTGGAACACCATAGATGGTATGATTTTGGCTTTGCACTTTCATAGGAAGGTCAGAAGTGGGAAGGAGGTGGGAAAATGATGTCTGATATGACAATCATGACAAGGGCCGTGATGCCGTCCATGACAAATTTCAGAGGGGTGCTGTTTGGCGGTATGCTGATGGAATGGATGGATGAGGTGGCAGGAATCGCGGCAAAGCGGTTTGCAGGTCCCGAGGTCACCACGGCGGCGGTGGAAGGGATGAAGTTTTTAAGACCCATTCCAGTGGGGGCATTCATAGAGGTGGCCGGAGCTGTTACGGCAGTGGGGAATACATCCCTGAGGGTAAAGATAGATGTCAGCATGGATTCACAGCACAGAGGCGTCAAGGGAGATGAAAAGGTGGATAAGGTCCTTGTGGCAGAGGCGTTGTTTGTCTATGTGGCTCTGGATGAAATGGGGAAGCCCAGGACAATTGAAAAGGAAATTTCCAATACTTAGTACCGCATTGCGCAGTTTGGATGAAACAAGGTATGGCGCCAACCCATTCCCTGTGATATGATATCAGCAGTATGATACAGGCCTCCGGCCAGTCCGGGGCTGGATCAATCTTTTCTGTAATCAGGAGGGACATCCGTGGAGGAGAGCAGGGAAAAGGAAGTAATGGAGGCCGCGCTGCAGGCCGGCCATCTGCTTCTGGAAAATGGGGCTGAGATATCCAGGGTAGAGGAGACAATGGAGCGTATCTGCCAGTACTATGGGGTACATTCCGGCAATGCCTTTGTGCTGACCAACGGTATATTCGTAACCGTGGGAAACAGGAATGAGCCTGTATTTGCAAAGGTGGAGCATATACCGGTCAGCGGCACCCACCTGGACCGTGTGGCGGCGGTGAACCAGCTGTCCAGGGAGATAGAAGAGGGCAGATACACCATCGGCGAGGTGGCAGGAAGGCTGGATGATATCAAACGGATGCCTGGTAAGACAAAGCACATGCAGGTGTTGGCATCCGGCTGCGGCAGCGCAGCGTTCTGTTATCTGTTTGGAGGTAATGCAGCGGACAGTGCGGTTGCATTTACAGCCGGGTTCCTTCTGTATCTGTATGTGCTGTATATAAGCGGGCCGCACCTGTCTAAAATCGTGGGCAATATTAGCGGCGGTGCCCTGGTCACGGCCATATGCATCCTTTTGTATTCGGCGGGAATCGGGAATCATCTGAATTTCATGGTCATCGGTTCCATCATGCCGCTGATACCGGGTGTTCCCTTTACTAATTCCATCAGGGATATTGCGGACGGGGATTATATCTCGGGTTCGGTAAGGATGCTGGATGCCCTTCTGGTGTTTTTCTGCATTGCCATTGGCGTGGGTGTGGGATTTGCACTGGCGGGCTGGATGACAGGAGGGGCGCTGTTATGATATCTCAGGTATGTGCAGCAATGATTGGGACCATTGCTTTTTCCCTGTTATTCGGGGTTCCGAGGAAATACTATCCATGGTGCGGTGTGATTGGGGGCGCGGGATGGGCCGTATATGTGCTGGCGTCCGGCCGGTGGGGGATTGTAGGCTCTTCCTTTGCTGCCACGGTAGTGGTCATTTTCCTGTCCAGGGCATCCGCTGTCATAAACCGCTGTCCGGTTACTATTTTCCTGATATCCGGTATATTCCCCCTGGTGCCCGGAGCCGGGATTTACTGGACCGTATATTATCTTGTCACGGACCAGCTGGGGCTGGCCGTGCATACCGGGTATGCGGCTGTCAAGGCAGCGGTCGCCATCGTGCTGGGGATTGTGGCTGTGTTTGAACTGCCTCAGGGCATGTTTGCCTGGACAGCCGGGAAACTGAGGCGGATTCCGGGATTTTGCAGCAGAAGCCGCGGGTGAAAGGAACAAATTATGAAAAAGTCTTTCGTTTCATTTTAGGAAATATTTCAACAAATGTAATAAGTTTGCTCTATCTATATAGCCGCCTGTGTTTTACAATAATAGTAGAAGGAGGCGGCGGATATGAAGTGGAAAGAGATTGGGCAGGAGGAAGAACTGTTAAAGGAATTCCAGTGGGCAGAAGAACATGTAAGGGATGAAGACGTACCACAGCCAGCCCCGGACGAGTTTGAGATGATCATAAAACGGATTGAGGAAGAGTGCAGAAGGTAACGGCCCTGATGTGATGGTGCATCAGGACCGTTACTTTTTATATGTGGTCATGGCTGCTGTCAGAGCCAGATATAGGCCCTTACACCTACTGCAGTCATCAACAGAAGGAACATGAACGCCAATCCCATTAAATCCTCTCTTGTCTGTTTTTTCATAGTGGATTCGCCTCCTTTCATCTCTTTGGCTGATATTATGATAATGCCAAACGGAATAAAGATTCCATTGGAAAGCAGGGGAACTGGCATAAAGATTCCATCTATTTGAAGATTCCATGTTTTGGGAGTGTAGGATGTCCGCACTGGGAAGAAATCCGCATTGGAAAGAAATCCGCATTGGGCACCCTGGCATAAAACAGCAAGAATGATTAAACGCCGTCTTCCGGATCTTTGTATAATGGTAGTCCGGAAGGAGGATGACAATGAGTAATGACCAGATAACAGAAAAGGGTATTATATTTCCTGAAGAAGCCGCCTATCTTTCTGAAATCAGCCAAAAGCTGGATGAAGCGCTGGAAAAAGCCCGGGACGATGTAAGACGCATAGACAGGGAGTACCGGGATGAGAAACGCTACATGGCGGAAAACAGGGGTGAGATTGACCCTCATGAAATGTTTCAGAATGAACTGCTTCTCAAACAGACAGACCAGACCGGCGCATTTGCCGTGGACATACGTGACAGGCTTGCCAGGCTCAGGGAATCCCCCTATTTTGGCCGGATTGATTTTAAGGGCGGGGACAGCGCGGCGCCTGCCAGGATTTACATTGGGCCATCTGCATTTAATTATGGAAATGAGCCTTTGATTTTTGACTGGCGTGCGCCGGTTGCCAGTATGTTCTATGATTATGAGGTTGGCCCGGCGGGATATGATGCCCCCATGGGACGGATTGAGGGTGAACTGACCAGGAAACGGCAGTTCAAGATCAGAAACGGCGTCATGGAATATGCCCTTGAGAGTTCTGCCCATGTGCAGGATGATATCCTGCAGAGGGAACTGTCCCATACATCGGATGAAAAGATGAAGTCCATCATATCAACCATCCAAAAGGAACAGAACCAGATCATACGAAGGGAGAAGACCGGGACCATAATCATACAGGGCGTGGCCGGTTCCGGCAAGACCTCAATCGCCCTGCACCGGATTGCATTCCTGCTCTACCGGTTCAGGAACCAGCTAAGCGCCCGGAACGTGACAATCCTGTCCCCCAACAAAGTCTTTGGCAGCTATATATCCAACGTGATACCGGAACTGGGGGAGGAACCTGTCTATGAAATGGGCTTTTTGGATATTGCGGAAATACAGCTGGAGAAGGTAATCAATTTCGAACCGGACAAGGACCCTCTGGAAATGGAGGATGGAAAATGGATGGAACGGGTACGCTTTAAATCCACGCTGGATTTTGTGGGGCAGATGGATGCGTACATAAGTGGCATGGAGGATTGGATTTTTGTGCCAGAGGATTACTGCTTTGGCGGTTTTACGGCAGATGCCCGATGGATACGGGACCGTTTCCATGCTTATGGGAAATATCCTGTCAGGCAGAGGATTTCCATGACAGCAGAGGATATCCATAACCGGTTCAAGAATGAAAATATATGGGAGGATGAACTGCCAGGCCCGGGAAGGATTGCAAAGAGCCTGGCCTCCATGCTGGCTGTTAAGAGTACACTGGCCCTGTACAAAAACTTCTACCAATCCATTGGAAAACCCCATCTGTTCGTGATGCCTGCCAGAAAAACTTTGGAATGGTCTGATGTGTTTCCATTTTTATATCTCCATGCAGCCTTTGAGGGCGTTAAGGAGAGCGTCATTACAAAGCACCTGGTTATTGACGAGATGCAGGACTATACGCCCATCCAGTATGCCGTGATGAACCGGCTGTTCCCATGCCAGAAAACCATACTGGGTGATTGTGGACAGAACCTGAATCCATATCATCCGCATACCCTGGAGGATATCCTTAGGATTTACGAAGGCGCTGATTATGTGGAACTGAACAGAAGTTACCGTTCCACCTTTGAAATCATGAATTTCGCAAAACACATCCGGGATGTTGCAGGGCTTGACGCGGTGGAACGCCATGGGGAGGAACCGTCCATGGTAGCCTGTGAGGATGAACAGGATGAAATCCGGCAGATAAAGCAGGCAATCCTGGAATTTGAAGCCGGGGAAAACGCTTCACTGGGCATCATCCTGAAAAACAACAGGGCTGCAAGGGAATTCCATGACCTGCTTTCCTGTGGTCCAACATCCGGCGGGGACCGTATAAAACTGATATCGCCGGACAGCACGCACTATGAGGGAGGCGTATCAGTCACCTCCATTCAGATGGCAAAGGGACTGGAATTTGACGAGGTCATCGTTCCGCAGGCGGACAGAGGGACCTATTCAGATGATTATGACCGCAGCCTGCTCTATATTGCCTGCACAAGAGCCATGCACCGGCTGACACTCTTTTACGTGGGGGAGGTGTCTGGTCTGCTCATATAGGCGGGATGGAAATCCGGAACTGGTGGGGATATAGGGAAGTTGGGGATGTATGGTGGAGGGGGAAATGCCATCAGGATTCATTAACTATTTCATAAGATGTAAGGAAAGATACATACAAATATTTATATCTGCATGATAAAATAGAATAATCAAATTAAGTATTGAAATCGGAACGTGTCTTATAAAAAGAAACGTAAACTGGTATTTGTAAAGGAGGCAGTGGATGAATCATATGTGGATAATCCTGGTTGCTTTGATTGCAGCTGCTTTTTCCGTACTTATAGGAAAGATTTTTGATAGAGGGAAAAGAATTGATAAAGGATTTGCATATTGTTATTGGCATCTGAGTTATAGAAGAAGATTCAAAAGGACCCTTTGGACACTGCCAATACTTATAATTGTTTTGTTTCTCCTGCAGATTACATATGAATCATATTTTTTAACAATTGTGATGGCGGTTGTGCTGGGGATGATATTTATGATCCAGGCTGTTGTTAATTATAGGAAATGGAAGGAAGAGGAGCAATGGGGTCCGAAAACTGGGATGAATCCATGATTTAATGATAAAAAAGTGCCGGAAATCTTGAAAATCAAGGCTTCCGGCACTTTTAGAACCAGTGGGGACACAGGCACCGAACTTTTGTTTGGCTCAAAGAAGTACGTAAATACGTTTTTTATCTATGTCAAAATAGTATGTCTTCAAAATTAAGAAAAGGAGTAAACAGTACAGTATCTAAATATTTGAACATCTGATTAAGTCCATGGGCATGTAATCTCATCGCATGCCCCTGGACTTATTTTTAGTGTGTAAGAATTTTTAAAACGCTTGTATACGGGATTGGGTTATCAGGCGCAGAACAAATAGCTTACACGTTAAAATTTATTCTCGCCCATCCTGGTGTATTACAGGTCCATAATACAATGCTGTCTAAGAGATAACTTGAGGGCGAATGGGCTAGAAGAAACAGGAAATAGAAGCGTGGAAGCTGGCGGTAAAAGAATTTATCGTCAATTATGATATTGCTAATAATCTATATTGCTGGCACACTGGGAACGAAAAGAAAGATACATACTACAGGCACATTTACCCGCTCAATTAATATCAATACGAGGCTGTCAGCAGATATTATGAGGATACGGGGAGTGATTTAGAGGGGGATATACTTGATATCATGAACAGTGTTGATTACAGGCGGATGGATGGGAACCGTTCCAAATGAAGAAATCCATGTTCGGTATTGGATATTTAGGATGTGGCGATGCTGATGTGAGGGGAGCAATCTATATCAAATGAGTGAATATGATGCAACGGTGTTGTGGCGAAGTTACCCATAGATTAAAAACATATTATATGGATTGCAGGGTGTTTGAGGAATGGTGGAATTTCTCCAATTTCAGGAAATGGTATTGGACCATACCATTGAGGGGAGGAAATTTGATTTAGATAAGGATATCCTGGTACAGGGGAATAATGTTTATGGCCCTGATACATACTCATTGGTCACGCATTATGTTTCCGTACGTATTCTTGGTAAGACAAAACAGATAGGTGAATATGATAGCCCTGAGGAGGCAGGGAAATCATTGCTTCTATATCGGATGGAACTGATTAATAAATTTGCAAAGAGGAACAAGTATAAGATTCCTTACAAGGTATATAAGGCAATGATGAGATGGGATATTGAGGTAGCGGGTTAAAGTAAAGGCGTATCGAATAGAGATTATATGGTATGTGTGATTTTGTTGAAATATTAATCTATAGAATGTATAATATAAAAGGTTTGGAGTGGGTTTAAAATAATAATTAATTTGATATTTACTATAAAGTGATATGAGAAAGGAGATGGGGATTGTGGGATTAGATTTTGTATTTCCAGGGGTAAGAGACGAAATAAAAAATGCAGTATTTGAGGTTGAATTTATATTAAAAGGTACAAATTTAAGGTATCCTGGACAAGGAGAATTTAGGATTAACGGTTTTACTGAAAAAGGAATAGAGGGGTTATCAATTACTTATCTATCAAAGTTAGACTTATCACAGATAGCAGATAGTATTTTGTCATACCTTAAGACACAATTAACCATATACAATCATAGAATTGTCTATTATACAGTGTTTGAATCTTTTATAAGTGATTTATGTGATTGTATTAGTAAGGAAAGCGATTATTACTGTTTTAATGGGAGACAATCCATTAATGATATTTCGTTATCGTATATTTTTGTGTTAATGAATAAACAATTATATTATGATTACTTCAAAGAACAATATAGTATATATGATAAAGGTATGAAAAGATTTCCAGTAATAGATTTGTTAGTTAAAAATTCAAAAGAAATCAATATGGCGGAATTGACAGCAGAAGAAATTATGAGATTACATCAATTACCAACAGTAGAAGAAATCATAGAATATTCGGAATTACCTTATGAAGGTGCAGAAAATAAATCTACTTTAGTTTTTAGTAATAATGATGAGTGTTATAAATCAAAATCTATAATATTTCAATCTGTTATTGAATTAAGTCTTAATAATAAACGACAGGTAAGAAAAATTATGGAAATGTCAGATGAAAGCCACGTTCTGTTGGTGGAGGATAAGAAAATAAAAGCATTAAGTTATATAAATGATAATTTGTCTGGCTGTATGATAAAATTCCATGGGGATAAATATTGGTCATTAATTATTGATAAAGAATTAATATTTTCATATAAGGAAAATCAGATTTTATTTACCAATGTAAATAAACCAGATACAGATTTGATGAAAATATTGAAATTACAATTTCCTGATTTAAATAAACAAGAACATGAAAGAATAGAGGATGTAGTGAAAATTGCTTGTACACAAAAACACGGCACTTCCATTATTATATTTAAAGACGCTACGGCCGAAAGTGAACGTTTGTGCAAACTTGGTAGAGGGATAAAAATAGAGAAAGTTAATCTATATAAAAATTTTGAATTCATACCACATATTACGTCTATAGATGGTGCGGTTTTTATGGATAGTAATTGCAATTGTGTCGCAATTGGTATTATAGTAGATGGCATAAGCGTGACGAAAGGTGATTCATCAAGAGGGGCTAGATATAATTCAATTTATAATTACATTGCTTTGAAAAGTATAGAAAACATTGCTTGTTTGGGAATTATTATCTCGGAAGATGGTATGACTAATATAGTTAGTTCCAATTGTTTTAAAAGAGAATTATTAACAAAGAGCAGTTCTGATGATAATTAAGTCCAAGTGGTAATAACCGCTAATCTATCGGTCTATATTAGGAGAGCGTCTGTAGTTTTGATAGCACGTCTATAATACTGGGAATTGTGAGGGAGTAAATAATATGAGTATGGTTTTGATAGTTTTTCAATCAATAGTTCTAGTGTAATGACTAGTTGTTATTAGCAGTTTAGTTATGTGAAGTATCCTTTTTATGAAAGCACAATTTTAGGATAAAGAGACTTCAAATTGATTCTTGCATCT